>JAUQQL010000043.1 GCA_030578315.1 Thermodesulfobacteriota bacterium
AGCTTTTAAAAAATTTAATTAAGAAAATAAAACCTAAAATTCTTTTAGTAGTTCTTGATGGCATAGGAGATTTACCATGTAAGGACTGAAAAACACCTTTAGAATTAGCAAAAACTCCTAATCTTGATTTTTTGGTTAAAAAGTCTGCTACAGGACTTCATCTTCCTGTGGACTATGGAATTACTCCAGGAAGTGGTCCTGGGCATTTAGGAATTTTTGGTTACGAACCTCAACAAGTGATAATTGGAAGAGGGGTTATAGAAGCTTTGGGAGTAGGACTTGATCCACAAGCTACAGATCTAGCTATAAGAGGGAATTTTGCCACAGTAAAATACGAAAATGGAACCCCAGTAGTAATTGACCGTAGAGCAGGAAGAATTTCTACAGAAGAAAATAGACGTTTAGTAGAAATTATTTCTTCACATTTAAAAAAAATAGGTGAAGTTCAAATAATTATAAAGTCTGGAATGGAGCATCGTTTTGCTGTGCTTTTAAGATTTCCTGAATCTTTACCTCTTGAGGCTGAAAAAATAAATGATACTGACCCTCAAGTTACTGGTAGACCTCCTTTAGAACCTAGGGGTCAAACAGAAGTAGCTGAAAAGATTGCTCAAGTAGTTAAAGAATTTGTTAAAAGGACAGCAGAATTACTTAAAAATGAACCTAAAGCTAACTATATACTTTTAAGAGGTTTTTCAATAAAACCCAAAATTGAGTCTTTTGAAGAAAGATATGGGCTTAGAGCTAGTTGTATTGCAGTTTATCCTATGTATAAAGGACTAGCAAGTCTTGTAGGAATGAAAGTCGTGTCTTTTGAGGGAGAAACTTTAAAGGATGAGATAGAAGTTTTAAAAAGAGAGTGGAAACATTTTGACTTCTTTTTTATGCACATAAAAAACACCGATTCTTATGGAGAAGACGGAAACTGGGAAGGTAAGGTAAAAGTTATAGAAGAATTTGATGCTTGTTTACCTGAGCTTTTAAATTTACAACCTTCTGTTCTTTGCATTACAGGAGACCACTCGACTCCTTGTATTTTAAGAACACATTCTTGGCACCCCGTGCCTACTCTTATTTATTCTCCTTTCGTCCTCGGAAATACCTCTCAAAGATTTACAGAAAGAGAATGTTTAAAAGGTGAATTAGGAATATTTTATAGCGTTAAACTTATGCCTCTACTTTTAGCTCACGCTGGAGTTCTTAAAAAATTCGGAGCTTAAGTTTTTTATGTAATACTTTATTTTAGATTTTAATCTTTTCAATTGACAAAATTTCAAGTAGTGTTATTTTAGTTTTAAAAAACTTATTAAGGAGGTAATTATGAAAAAATTTTTATTTGTATTGTTAACGATTTTATTTTTAGTTTCTTCAGTTAATGCTCATTTTTTAGTTCTAATTCCTGAATATGATGTAATAGAAAAGGGAAGAAAAAGTGTAACATTAGAAGCAAAATTTACTCATCCTATGGAAGGCGGACCTCATATGGAGTTTAACATTGCAGAGAGTGCTTTTTTTGTAAAAGGAGAAAAATATACTTTGAATTGGCAAAAAAAATTGATCCCTTCAACTAAAGGTAGTTTAAAAAAAGTTTCAATGTATACTGGAAGTATAACGATTAACAAACCCGGAATTTATCGTATTTTCGTTAATTCATCTCCTTATTTTGAATCCTCTGAGGGGAAGTACATTCAACAAATGGCTAAAGTAATTATAAGTGCTTTGGGAATAGAAGAAGGGTGGGATGAACCCATAGGTCTTAAGGTTGAAATAATTCCTTTGGTAAAACCTTTTGGTTTGTGGGAAGGAAATACCTTTAAAGGTAGGGTACTAATAGATGGAAAGCCAGCAAAAAATATAGAAGTGGAAGTAGAATATATGAATACTAAAGGTATTAAACCTCCTGTAGAAAGTTTAATTACTCAAGTGGTTAAAACAGATGAAAATGGATATTTTGAATATACTATTCCTTGGGCTGGTTGGTGGGGTTTTTCAGCTGTTACTGAACAAGGGTCTATAAAAGGCCCAGACAATAAGGAATATCCTTTAGAAATTGATGGAGTTATCTGGGTAAAAGCTTATCCCAAGCCTAAGGAAGTAAGATAAAGGAAATATTTAATGCATATCTCTGAAGGCATTCTTTCTTCACCTGTGTTAGTAGTTGGAAGTATACTTTCTTTAGGAGGTATTTTATTAGGATTGAGAAATTTAAAAAATGAAGAACTTCCTAAAATAGCAGTACTTTCCAGTACTTTTTTTATAGCTTCTCTTATTCACATTCCTATAGGGCCAACTTCAGCTCATCTTATTTTAAATGGCCTTACTGGAATTCTTTTGGGCTGGGCAGCTTTTCCTACAATATTTTTAGGGTTACTTTTGCAAGCTCTTATCTTTCAGTTTGGAGGTTTTACTACCTTAGGGATAAATACCTTTGCTATGGCCTTTCCAGGAGTAGTAAGTTATTACATTTTTTCTTTTTTCAAAAGGTCTTCTAAGTTTTTCTTTTTAGGAACCTTTTTAGGTGGAGTCCAAGCTATTATTTTAGGAGTTTTTATAATAAGTATAGCCTTGTTGGAAACTAATAAAAGTTTCAAAAATATTGCAACTGCTCTTTTAGTAACTCATTTTCCTATTGCTGTAATTGAAGGAATTATTACTACTTTGGTGTTGGGATATTTAAAAAAAGTTAAACCTGAGGTGTTAAAATGAAAATTTGGATAAAGTTATTTTTTTTACTTCTGTTTTTTGTTTTTTCGGCTTTAGCTCATAAAGTTAATATATTTGCCTACAGAGAGAAAGGACAAATTATTGGAGAAAGTTACTTTGCTGATGGCTCCCCTTGTAAAAAGTGTAAGATAGAACTCTATGATAGTAAAGGGACAAAAATTGCTGAAACTCACACAGATGAATTTGGAAAATTTATTTTAACAACCGAAGAAAAAGGAGAATTAAAAGTAGCAGTAGAAGCAGGTGAAGGTCACAGAGCAGAACATAGGTTAGAAGTTTTATCGTCTACAAAAAAATTTGAAAAATCAATAAAAACCCCTATTTTAGAAGAAAAAAAGGAGAAAAAAAATTTTAGTTTAGATGAAGTTTCAATCCTTAAACAGACTGTAGAGGAAACTATAGATAATAAACTTCAGGGACTTAAGGCAGAACTTCTTTTAGAAGTAAAAAAGGAATTAAACAGGATTTACTTTAAGGATATAATAGGAGGTATTGGATATATTTTTGGGGTTTGGGGCCTTATTGCTATTTTAAAGAGTAGAAAAAAAATTAGCACTTAGATAAAAAATGCACTTAGAGGAATTTGCAGAAGGGGAGTCTCTTCTACATAAAATTGATCCTCGGGTAAAAGTTATTATTTTCTTAGTTATTGTTTCTTTTTGCGCAACTTCTAATCATTTAAAAACTTCTTTTTTTTACTTTTTATACGCTCTTGTTTTTCTTACTTTAGCCAAACTTAAATTAAAAGCTGTTTTAATGAGGCTTTTAGGAGCTAATTTTTTTATATTGTTTATATGGATTTTTATTCCCTTTAGTTATTCTGAAAATCCTTATTTTGAAGTTGGACCCTTTAAGATAAGTTTGGAGGGATTAGTATTGGCTTTAAATATTACCTTAAAATGTAATGCTATAGTTATAGTTACCATTTCCCTTTTGGCTACTTCAAGTATTTTTTATCTAGCTCATGTAATGCTTCACTTTAGAGTTCCTTCTAAGCTAGTTACTATATTTTTTTTGTTTTACCGGTATATTACTGTTATGCATGAAGAATATTTAAAACTCAAAAGAACTATTTTAGCACGAGGTTTTGTCCCTAGAACCAACTTTCATACTTACAAAACCTATGCCTATCTAATAGGAGCTTTAATTTTAAAAAGTTTGGAAAGAGCTGACGAAATTTATAAAGCCATGCTTTGTAGAGGTTTTAAAGACTTTTTTCCCCTTTTAGAACATTTTACTTTTAAAACTAAAGACTTTATTTTTGGACTGGTAACTATTTTGATAAGTTTTTTAATATGGTTAACAAGTTAAATAACACTCAACCATCTATTATTAAGCTTGTAGATGTTACTTTTGGTTATAATGAAAAACCAATTCTTAAAGAAGTAAACTTAGAGTTAAACGAGGGAGAGAAGGTAGGACTTGTAGGTCCTAATGGTTCAGGAAAAACTACCTTGCTTTATATTATTATGGGACTTATTAAACCTCAAAAAGGGAAGATAGAAATATTGGGGAAACTTCGAGAAAAAGAAAAAGATTTTATTGAAGTTAGACAAAAAATAGGACTTCTTTTTCAAGACTCAGATTCTCAGCTTTTTTGTCCTACAGTTAAAGAAGACATAGCTTTTGGACCTTTAAATTTAGGGAAAAGTAGAGAAGAAGTTAAGATTCTTGTAGAAGAAATATGTGAGTTCTTAGGAATAAAACATCTTATAAATCGTCCCATTTATAAACTTTCTGGAGGAGAAAAAAAACTTGTGGCTTTAGCAACTGTTATGGCTATGCAACCAGTATGTTATCTTTTGGACGAACCTTCAACTGGACTTGATGAGGAAACTAAAGAGAAAGTGATAAGTTTTTTAAAAAACCAAGCTCATACTTATTTAGTAGTTTCTCATGATAAAAAGTTTTTAAAAGAGGTAACTGAAAAAATTTATTTTTTGAAAGAAGGAAAAGTTTTTCTTTACCAAGACTTTTCCCAACAAGGATAAGACCAAGGATGCCACCCGCTACATTTTTCTTCCAAAAGATATTTTTTCTTACTAGAAACTTCTTGAGGATTAGTTCCTACAAGTTTAATTTCTAAAGCTTTTATAACTGGAAATTTATAAGATCTTTCTTCAATTTTTCCTTCCCTTATGCCTTCTACTACTCCTTTTATGGTAATAAATTTTCCTGAACTATAAATTGCGCAGTCTAAAAAATCTGAAGTTTCCACTATAAATCTACCTTCAGATACCATTTCTTCTTTAAAGTTTCCTTCTTTATCAAGAGCAAATTCTAAAATTTCAAAAATAGTTGAATTTTCTTTATTAGAACAAGACATGATCTTTCCACCCCATAAAATTTCTTGTCCTTTATAGCTTTGGGGAAATTGTTGAACCAAGTAAAGTGGGATTCTCTCTTTAGAAATTTTTTCAGTTTTGGGTAATCTTGGTATTTTTTCAGTGCAACTTAAAAGAAAAAGCAGTCCTAAAAATAAAAAGAGAATAAGTTTAAGATAAGTCATGTTATACTCCTCCTTAAACACTTTTTAAAATTCTTTTAGAATAAAGTCCCTTAAAGGAGCTCTTCTAGCCCTTTCTGATGGGTCGTCAGGGTATCCTAAGGCTATTAAGGCACAGAGTTCATATTTATAAGAAGGAAGTTCTAAAACTTCTTTAACCTTTTCTTCGTTTTTGAGAATTTCTCCTACCCAACAAGTTCCCAGTCCTAAAGCATAAGCTGAAAGAAGAATATTTTGAATACAGGCTCCAGCTGACTGATGGTCTTTAATTTGATGATACATTCTATCTTTGTCTAAAAATACTCCTATAAGAACTGGTGCTCCAAGAATAAGATGTTTATATTTGGTAAGTTCAGCAAGTTTTTGCTTTTTTTCTTCTGAAGAAATAATTACAAAGCGCCAAGGTTGATTATTTAAACCAGAAGGAGCCCAAATTCCAGCTTCTAAAATTTTCAAAATTTTCTCTTTTTCTAAAGGCTTTTTCTTAAATTTTCTTATACTTCTTCTTTCAAAAATAGCTTTAAATACTGCTTCTTCTAAGAGGTTTTCTTTCATAATAAGTATCCTCTTTATAAAGTTCTAATGTTTTAATTATTTCTTCTTTAATTTCTTCACAAAGCTTTTCATTTTGAATATATCTTAGTTCTTGTTTTTCTCCTTTTAAAAATTTTATAGTTTTTGCTGTTAAAAGCCCTATATTGAAAGCATCCATAACAGCTTTTTTATCAAAAATAGCTTTTTTGCTTTTAAAAGAATAAGCAAGAGCCCATGGAGGAATAATGGCCCCCATAGAATTTAAAGCAGTTAGTAAGTAAGCTCCAGTAAATACTGCTCCAGCATCAGCTCCAACTGCAATAACTCCTACAACTTTTCCTTCCATATAACTAGGTTCTCCAAAAGAAATCATATTTTCTAAACAGGTCATTCTATCAATTAATAGTTTTACAGGTCCCGAAGGACCAAACCAATAAATAGGTGTAGCTATAATTAATCCATCAGAGTTATAAATTTTAGTTAAAAGCTCCTTACCAAAATCTTCAAAAATACAAGGATACTTACACAAAGGTTCTTCGTTACGAATACATCCTATACAGGGTTTAATTTCTTTGTCGTATAATCTTACTATTTCAGTTAAAACACCCTCTTTTTCAGCTGCTTTTAAAGCAGTAAGCAAAAGCTGAGCAGAACCACCTTTGGGGTCTGGAGAGCCCAAAATTCCTAGTATTTTCATATTTCTAAAGCCTCCTTCCAAAATTTGGGCAAAGCAAAAGATGCTTTATGGATTTCGTGAGTGTAATACTTAGTATTTTCAATTTCTTTCCATTTAGGTATTTGAGGGTCTGCAAAAGGACATCTCATTATGTAAGCATTATCACCTCCGAAGGAAGGAACATTAGCCCTATAGCAAAAAATTTCTTCTTTAGGATAAATTTTGGTAAAAAGTTTGTAAGTTTCTCTTAATATATTTTTCATGGTAAAGGGAGTTCCACACTGTTGAACAATAACTCCTTTAGGACATATAGCTTTAAGTATTCTGTGAAATTCTTCACTAAAAAGAGAGTGAGAAAGTTCTTGAGTTACCTCTCCTATATCTGGATCTGTAGAATCTACAATTACTAAATCAAAAATTTTTCCTTCTTCTAAAAACTTTTTACCTCTTTCAAAAGCGTCTGCCACTAAAAGTTTTAAACGCGGATCTTTAGGATTTTCAGGTAACATCTCCGGAAAATACTTTTCCACAAGTTTAGGAATTTTAGGGTCTATATCTACTATGTATACTTCTTCTATCTGAGGGTACTTTAAAACTTCACGGGAAGCTCCATAGTCTCCTCCTCCACATATTAATACTTTTTTGATAAAAAATTCAGGAGTAGCTTGAACTGGAACATGAACTAAAGCCTCATGATATATAAACTCATCTCTTGAGGCAAATTGAAGATGATTGTTTATAAATAGCATCTTACCCCAAAAGTTATTTTCTAATATATAAATATTTTGCAATCCAGATTCTCCGTAAATTATCCTTCCAATATATCCAAATAAATAATCTACATTCACAAATTCTGCAAAAAATACTTTGACACCTTTAGCCTCGGTAGCTAAAGCATCAGCCATAATTTCTTTGGTCATAAAACAACTCCCTTAAGAAGGGACTTGAAATCTTTAACATTTTAACCGTCCTACTAATTTTGTCAACTAAGTTAAAGAGGATGTTCTATCATTATTGCTAATATCCCATTTTCTTGGTGCAAGTTATAGAAAAACTTTTATCAACCCAAGCACTATTCATAGCTATATCTTCTAACTTCACCCTAAAATGGCTCCCTATCGCACATATCGCTTCCATATCCTCGTAGGGAAAAGTTTTTAACACCTCTTTAAGAAACTTTATCTCGCTTAAATATACCTTTTCTGCTATTGCTCCTAAAACAATCCTTCCGTTATCTTCCAATACCTCTATCACCGTCGCAAGCCTTACACATGAAACTTAACTCTTTTTACTTCTCTTCCCCTATAGAATTTAAGCGGATATACCTCGTTAAAGCTAAATCTAGTTCCATCAAAAATGAGTTTAATTTTCTCTCTTTTCCTCTGAAGAATTTTTCTTGGGATCAATTTTTTTAAACGGTAATGATAATTGATACGGCAGGACTTGTTTCAAACTCTCTCTTTGCTTCTGCTAAAACTTCTCTATGTAAAAGCCCCCTTTTAAGGTTTCTACATATTGTTCTAAACATTGGTGTTGATTTCCTAATCCTTAGTTTAAACCCCTTTATTGTTGATAGCTTTCTGCTAAAAAATATTATAGAAAATTAAATTTTGAAACACCCCTGTCTTAAAAATTTGACAAAAAGTGAAATCTTATTATATTAAAAAGATTGAAAATTTTTTTAAAAGGATGTGAAAATATGCATTATTTTGGATATAAAAAAGGTGTTCTTTTTTGTGAAAATGTTTCTGTTTTAGATATTGTAAAAGAAGTAGGTACTCCAGTTTATATTTATTCAGCCAAAACTATAAGAAGGCATTATAAAATTTTTAGTGATTCCTTCAAAGAGATTCCATCTTTAGTATGTTATTCTGTAAAAGCTAATTCAAACATAGCTATTTTAGCTCTTCTTAAAAAGTTAGGAGCTGGAGCTGATGTAGTTTCTGGTGGGGAGTTAAAAAGAGCTCTTAAAGCAGGAATTTCTCCTCAAAAAATTGTTTTTTCAGGGGTTGGTAAAACTGAAGAAGAAATAAAAATGGGATTAGAAAAGGGAATTTTAATGTTTAATGTGGAAAGTTTAGAAGAATTGCAGGTTTTAGGAGAAATAGCTAAAGAGTTAAAAAAAATGGCTTATTTTGCTTTAAGAGTTAATCCTAATGTAGACTCTAAAACTCATCCCTATATTGCCACAGGACTTAGAAGAAGTAAATTTGGAATTCCGGAAGATTTAATTATAGAAGCTTACAAAATTTCTCTTAAAAATCCTTACTTAAAAGGGATAGGACTTGATGTTCATATTGGTTCTCAACTTACTTCGGTTGAACCTTTTATAGAAACTATAAAAAGACTTAAAAACTTATGGCAAGAACTTATTCAATTAGGGTTTGAATTGAAATACTTAGACATGGGAGGAGGATTAGGAATTGTTTATGAAAATGAAGAACCTCCACTTCCTCAGGAGTATGCTGAAATTATCATAAGGGAAGTAAAAGACCTTGGAGCTACACTTATTTTAGAACCAGGAAGAGTAATTGTAGGAAATGCTGGTATTTTGGTAACTAAGGTACTTTATACTAAATCAAATTTAGAAAGAAATTTTGTAGTAGTGGATGCTGGAATGAATGATTTAATAAGGCCTGCTCTTTATCAAGCTTATCACAAAATTGTCCCTGTAGAAGAAAAAGAAGAAAAGGAAGTGATAATAGATGTAGTGGGTCCTATTTGTGAGAGTGGAGACTTTTTTGCTAGAGAACGAAAACTACCCTTGTTAAAAAGAGGAGACTTAATTGCTATTATGAGCGCTGGAGCCTATGGTTTTGTAATGAGTTCTAACTACAATTCTAGACCACGACCTGCTGAAGTTTTGGTAGACGGGGAAGAGTTTTACATCATACGAAGAAGAGAAAATATAGAAGATCTTTTGAATCTTGAAAGTATTCCTCATGCGTGGAATTCCTCCTGAATTTGATCTTGAAAATTATTTCTATAAAGTACCTGAAAATTTAATTGCCTATTATCCTTCTAAAGAGAGAACTTATTCTCGGCTTTTAGTAATAGACAGAAAAACTCAAAATTTATATTTCCATTCTCGCTTTTCAGAAATCCTTCAATATTTTTTAAAAGGCGACTTATTAGTTTTAAATAATACAAAGGTATTTCCAGCAAGACTAAAAGGTAAAAAGTTAACAGGAGGTGAAGTAGAAGTACTTTTACTTCAAAAACCTTGCGGTTTTCAATTTGAAACTTGTGCTTTAATTAAAGGAAAAAGAATTAAAAAAGGAATACAAATTTGTGTAGAAAAGGACATAAAAATCAACGTTCTAGACAAGTTAGAAGGAGGGAAGTTTTTAATTAGATTAGAAACAACTAATAATCAACCTTTAGAAAAAGTTATTTATAGGTATGGCAAAGCACCTCTTCCACCGTATATTAAAAGAGAACCTAAAGAAGAAGACCTAGAAAGATATCAAACTGTTTACGCTGAAAAAGAAGGTTCTGTTGCAGCTCCAACTGCCGGCTTCCATTTTGACCGAAATCTTTTAGAAGAAATTAAAAACCGCGGAGTAATTGTAAATTTTATAACTCTTCACATAGGATACGGCACCTTTTCTCCTATAAAAACAAGGGATATAAGAAAACACAAAATAGAAGCAGAATATATAGAAGTTGAAGAAGAAACCGTAAATGAAGTTAAAAAGGCTCTTTTAGAAAAAAGAAGAGTAATAGCTGTAGGAACAACGGTAGTTAGAGCTTTAGAATTTATAGCTTTAAAAGGACTTACACCTTATAAAGGCTTTTGTGATTTGTATATTTATCCTGGCTTTGAATTTAAAGTAGTTTCTGCTATGATTACCAACTTTCATTTGCCTAAATCTTCATTACTCCTTTTAGTATGTGCTTTTGCTGGAAAAGAACTTATTTTCAAAGCTTATAAAGAAGCTATAAAAAGAAATTACAGATTTTACTCTTACGGAGATGCAACTTTTATAATCTAAATAAAACAAGATGAAAAAAATTATAACTTTTCCAAAAATTTTATTTTTAATTTGTCTAAGTTTTATAATCTTAAGTTGTAAAAAGAATTCTGCAGAATTAACTACTGGATTAATAAAAGTTAAAGTAGTAAAAGCAGTAGATGGTGATACGGTTCTTCTAGAAAACGGAGAAAAAATAAGATACGCTGGAATAAACACTTTGGAGAGAAAAACTTTAAGTGAAAAATCAGAACCTTTTGCCGAAGAAGCTTATCAATTAAATAAAAAGTTAACAGAAGGAAAAATTCTGTTGTTAGAACTTAGTTTAAAAGAGAGAGATATTTATGGAAGACTACTAGGAGAATTATATTTAGAAAATGGAACCTCGGTTTCAGAGATTTTAGTTAAAAATGGTTTAGCTTTGGTTTGTTATTATCCAGGAAATGCTAAATATTATGAAAAATATTTACCTCTTCAAAGAGAAGCTTTAAAACAAAAAATAGGGATTTTTTCTCTAGTAGACAATTTTCCGAAAAACTATACTTTGATAGGAAATAAAAACTCAAAAAGGTTTCACTTATCTTCTTGTGAAGAAGTAAAAAAAATTAAGAAAAAAAGATTTTTCAAAAATTTAGAAGAAGCTTTTTTTGAAGGTTACTGTCCCTCTAGAGAATGTTTTAACTTTAATTTACTTAGGAGGAGTAATTCTTTCTAATCCACCCATATAAGGGCGTAATACTTTAGGAATAATTACTGAACCGTCTTCTTGTTGGTAATTTTCTAAAATTGCCATAACTGTTCTTCCCACAGCAAGTCCTGAACCGTTTAAAGTGTGCACATAGCGAGGTTTACCGCCACCTTTAGGTCTATATCGTAAATTAGCTCTTCTAGCTTGAAAGTCTTCACAGTTTGAACAAGAAGATATTTCAATATATCTTTTTTGCCCAGGAACCCAAACTTCTATATCGTAAGTTTTAGAAGAAGCATAACCTAAATCCCCTGTACATAATAAAATCACTCTATAGTGAAGTTCTAAAAGTTGAAGAACTTCTTCAGCATCTAAAAGAAGGCTTTCTAATTCTTCGTAAGAGGTTTCAGGTACTACAATTTTGACCAGTTCAATTTTATTAAATTGATGTTGCCTTATAATACCCCGTACATCTTTTCCATAAGCTCCAGCCTCAGCTCTGAAACAAGGTGTATAAGCAGTATAGTATAAAGGAAGTACTTCCTCAGGTAAAATCTCGTCTCTGTGAAGATTCGTAAGAGGTACTTCAGCAGTAGGAATTAAATAATAATTCCAATCTTCCAACTTAAAAAGTTCGTTTTTAAATTTAGGGAGTTGACCTGTTCCAAACATGGTAGTCTCATTTACAATAAAAGGAGGAAGAACTTCTTTGTATTTATGTTTTTTTAAATGAAGGTCCAACATGAAATTTATCAAAGCTCTCTCTAAAAGTGCTCCCTCGTTCCAATAAATTACAAATCTACTTCCAGCTAATTTAGCAGCTCTTTCAAAATCTAAAATACCAAGCTTTTCTCCAATTTCCCAATGGGGTTTAGGCTCAAAATCAAAATTTTTAGGCTCTCCCCATATTTTAACTACTACATTATCTGTTTCGTCTTTCCCTATGGGTACACTTTCGTGAGGTAAATTGGGAAGAAGACTTAACTGATAAAAAATTTTATTTTCAATTTCTCTCAATTCATTTTCTAAACTCTTCAATTCCTCTCCCAAATCTTTAACTTTTTCAGAAAGTATTTTAGCCTGAGCTTCGTAGCCTAACTTTTTCATCTTACCTATCTTTTCTGAGTTTTCTCTTCTTAAATATCTAAGATACTCTACTTTTTTAATGAGTTCCCTTCTTTTTTTATCTAGTTCAAGAATTTCATCAATAGGATAATCCTGCCCCCGGGTCCTTAATTTTTCCTTTACCCACTCAGGTTTTTCTCTTATAAGTTTCAAATCTAACATAAAATATAAATTTACCACAGTCTTTTTATTTTCAAAGCAAAAATAAAAAGCTCAAAAATTGTTACTTACACTCCAAAGTTTGGTATATGGCTTTAAGTAAACTAATAGAAAAGACGATCTGTTTTATGACTTCTTCTTTGGTTGGAAGTCTTTTGTCTCTAAAACAATCTAAAGCAATTTCTTGAGCAAAGTTAGCAATTTCAGCAATTTTTTTCTTAAGTTCCTCAAGTGAAGATATTTTGATATCCTGAATTTGGTTATCTATTTCTTTTTCTAGCTCCGGATAGAGCTTTAAATAAAATGTAAAAAGTGTATCAAATTTTTCGTGATAAAGTTTATTAAATTTCCCCTCCTCTACATAAACTTTCCCATCTCCTGCAGAAATTTCATTGTAAGGAAAGTTGTGAAGAGGATTAGATAAATCTCCTATAAAATGCGCTAGGCTATAAAGATAATATTCGCATTTTACTTTATCGTATAAGTTACTTTTAGTAAGATTTTTTATTTTTTCATATAGGTCTACTATTTTCCAGTAAAGAATCCCCGAAGATTCTTGTCCTTTTATTTTTTCTATATATTCTAAGGACACTTTATCCTTAGGAGATAAACTGTGGTAATGAAATTTTACAAAAAAAGGATAGTTTTCCTCTCTTATTATATCAGGTAAACAAGCATATTCAGGATTTTTTAAGCCTGCTTTTTTTGCAATATAAGCATGAGTCTCGCAGTCCCAAGCTAAGGTTTTTGAAATAGAAATTTTTAAATTAATCAACGAAAAACAAACAAAAATAAAACACAATTTTTTTATTGGTTTTAAAAAATTTACCTTCATAAAAAGACTAAAAACTACCACCTATTTGGAAATTAAAGTTACTACTATCTTCTTTAGGCTTTTTGTCTAAGTTATATCCCCATTCAATTCTTAAAGGACCTAAAGGAGAAATCCATCTTATTCCCATTCCAATACTTTTTCTTATTTCGGAACTTTTAAAACCTGTTTTAGCATCCCAAACAGAGCCAGCATCCAAAAAAAGCACTCCATTTAGATTTATACTTTTTATCAAAGGAAACACATTTTCAAGTTGAATATAAAACATGCGAGTTCCTCCTATTCTTTCTCCGGTCTCTGGGTCTCGTGGAGATAGATCTCCATACTTAAATCCTCTTACTGTGTCAATTCCTCCTAAAAAGAATCTTTCAAAAACTGGTACTTTTCTTCCAGAACCCTCTGTAATGTAACCATAACCAAAATTTATGTGACCAGTGGTTTTTAAGAACATAGGAAAATAAACTTGATGTTCTCCTGTCATTTTTATAAAATTGCTATCCCCTCCTAAAAAACCTCCAGCATGTTCTAATTCTAATTTATGAATCCATCCTTTAGTAGGTAAGAAGTACCTATTTCTAGAATCATAGTTTATACCTACATTAAAAGCACTAGTTATGTGAATATTTTTTGATTCTAATATAACTTTGGAAACTTTTTCTCCTAAGTCTTCAAGTTGAGTATCATCATAACGATACCCTATATACCCATAAAGATTAGAAGTTATAAAATATCCTACTTTAATAGAACCTCCCTTGGTATCTTTAGTAAAGTCTTCGTATTCTATTTTGTAGTTTAAAAGAGAAAAACCCAAGGAATAACGAGAGTCCATAAAATAAGGCTCAAAAAAATTAATCAAGTATTTAGTAGTTTTAGTTCCAATTTTAGCAGCCACACTAACTTTTTGCCCCTTTCCCAAAAAATTTCTTTCAGTAATCTCTGTCATAAACACAAAACCTTCGGCAGAGCTATAACCACCTCCTATAGCAAAGGTCCCTGTGAGCATTTCTTTTACTTTTACCTTTAAGTTGAGTTCTTCTTCCTTGACAGCTCTTTCTTTCTCAATTTTAACTTCTTCAAAATATCCCAGTCTTCTTAAACGTTCTTCACTTTTTTCTAACCTTGTAGCACTAAATGGCCAACCTTCAGCTAATAAAATTTCCCTTCTCAAAACCTTATCTCTGGTTTTGGTATTACCTTCAATCTCTATTCGATTGATAAAAACCACCGGGCCTTTATCTATTTTAAAAGAAAGATTGACCAATTTTTTTTCAGGTTCTTTTTGAATCTCTGTATCCACTTTAGTGTAGGCATATCCATAATCAGAAAACATATGAATAAGCATATTTTCATCTTCTTTTAAAGCTTGAAGACTAAAAACTTCTCCTGGCTTACTTTTTAATTTAGCAACAATTAAGTTTTGGGGAAAAACGTCTTGATAAATTTCCAATTTTCCTATCTTATACTGCGGACCCTCCTCAATAGGTATAACTATAGTTACTCCTTCAAGGTCTTCTTTTATCAACGGTTCTCCTATTTTTATGTCAATATATCCTTTGTTTTTATACGCTGATTCTATTTTCCCCAGATCTCTATAAAGAAAAGCTAAGTTATAAACTCCAGGTTCAGCTAAGGGTTCAGGTTGCAAAAAAACCCTTATATACTGAGTAATCTTCTTAACCGGAGAAAAAATACTTTTTTCAGAAAGAGTAAGATATTTTCGCAATTCCTTTTCTGAAAAAGCTTTATTTCCTGTAAACTCTATCTTTTTAATATATTTTTTCTGACCTTCTTTTATGTAAAAAATTACACTTACTTGAGTTGGAGAAACTTTTTCTATTTCTACATTAAGTAAAGTCCCATGATAACCCAACTGTTCGTAATAAGCTTTTAAATTTTCCAAAGCTTTATCTATATCTTTAGGAGTCAAAATTTGTCCTTCCTTTAGTTCGGAAACTTTAAAAAGGTCTTCTTTTTTAACCTGTTTTATCCCTTTAAAAATTATTTCCTTTACAGAGGGTCTTTCATTAACTTCAAAAATAACTATACTTCCTTTTTCTCCTTGTTCTACTTTTATCCATACATTTTCAAAGTAACCCATTTTGTAAATACTTTTCAGATCTTCGTTTAAAATTTTAAAATCTAGAATTTCGTTAGGTTTAGTTTTAATTTTAGCTAAAATAGCATCTTCACCAACCTTTAAGTTGCCCACTACCATTACTTTTTCCACCATAGTTTTAGCTTCTAATATGCTTTTTATAAATTTCAAACTTTCTTTTGCTAGAGATACCATTTTTTCCCATTCCTCTACAGCATAAAAGTAGTAAGAACCAGGCTTATTTAAAGAACGAATTTTCCACTCTAAACTTACTTTAGACCTTACTCCAATAAGTTTTAACTCCACTATTCCAAGATACTCCCCAGTTTTTAATAGAGAAATAGCTGTTTCTTCTTCTAAATTTTTAACCTCTAAAAAATAGTTATTTTTTTGGAAAACTTCTTTAAGTTCTTGTAGAAACTCTTCTACAGCTTTTTCTTTAGGATAGTCCCAGTAAGTTTTAACTGAATAAAGAAGAATTTTATTTTCTTGAGCTTTCAA
>JAUQQL010000044.1 GCA_030578315.1 Thermodesulfobacteriota bacterium
TTAATATATGTTTTTAATATACAAAATTAAAAATTTAATTTTTTAATCTTTTTTAAAAAATCGGGACGTAGCGCAGCTTGGAAGCGCACCCGCTTGGGGTGTGGGGGGTCGGCGGTTCAAATCCGCCCGTCCCGATTTTTTTATGTTTAAAATTGAACTGGGCACCTTGCCTGGGGGGAGGTGGATTATGAGAATGAATACTTCCTTACATGTAGAAAAGCTTGAAAATTTTTCTGCCCAGCAGCAAGGTGCTCAAATCAGATGGATATGGAATTATCATCTTATAGTAGAATTTTGGAAGTGCCCTTTTGAAAATTTAGCTGAAGTAAAAATGGTTGAAAAGGGACTTAAATACGCAATAAATGGAAATAATGAAAAAATAAGAATTTTTAGTTATCAATTTGAACCCTTTGGAGTTTCGGCTCAAATAAGTGATGGTTTTACTCACATTTATATTCATACCTGGCCAGAAAACGGCTATTCTGCTATAGACATTATAGCTAAAAGTAAAGAAGAATCTTATAAAGTCTTGCAAAGACTTCAAGAAGCCTTTTCTCCAGAATATGTATACGCTGTAGAAGTACCAAGAGGAATTACTGAGGATTGGGGGGAAACTTGACTGGAGGCTTTTGGTGGCGTGAATTTATTAACAGATATTATGGTCACACCTATAAAGTTGAATTAGTTTTTGAAGAAAAAGGTCTTCAAAAAATTCAAATTTTAAGAAATCCTTATTGGGGTTATTTTTTAGTTTTAGATGGAATTGTACAGTTTACTGAAAAAGATGAATATATTTATCATGAAACTATAACTTTCTTACCAGCAAGCTTACTTCCTTTTTTACCAGAAGAAGTTCTTATAATAGGGGGAGGAGACGGAGGAGTCCTAAGAGAGCTTCAAAAAATTCCTTCTATTAAAAAAATTTTTCAGTTTGAAATTGACCTCTTAGTTTATAAATTGTGTCAAAAGTATTTTCCTAAAATGTCAGGAGATTTTTCAGATCCAAGACTAAATTTTCAAATTAAAGACGGACTTGAGGGTTTAAAAGAAATTCCTTCTGAGGCTTTTGATTTGATAATTGTAGACTGTACAGACCCAGTAGGTCCTGCCAAGTCACTTTATACTCAAGAATTTTATACATTGGCTTTTAAAGCCTTGAAATCTTACGGAGTTTTTATACAGCAAGCCAGTTTACCAGCTTACTTTCCTAATATTTTAAAATCAGCTTATTCCTTGTCTAAAAAAGTGTTTCCTGTAGTTAAAGTAGCCAGAACTTTTGTTCCCTCCTATGGAGAAGAAATAGCCTTTTTGGTAGCTGGAAAGGAAGAAAAAGATTGGTTTCATCCTAAGCAACTTTTTTCAGGAGATTATTATTATCCAGCTCTTAATTTTTACTATTTCACTCTTCCTAAAAGTTGGTTACAACTTATTGGCGAGGATAAAAAGTTAGATTGAAAATAACTGGAGGATTCTTAAAAGGTTTTAAACTTTACGGTCCTTCATCTAAATCTCTTGAAATAAGACCTTTAAGAGGACGGATTAGAAAGGCTCTTTTTGATCTTCTTGGACAGGAACTTCTAGGATATAGGGTGTTAGACCTATTTGCAGGAACGGGAGCTTTAGGTATTGAGGCGCTCTCTCGAGGGGCAGAGTTTGCAGTCTTTGTAGATATAAGTCTTGAGAGCATCAAAATTATTAAAAAAAATTTAGAAAAAACCGGACTAATATTAAAGGCTAAAATCCTCAAATTAAAGCTTCCTGAAAAACTTGATACTTTAACCAAATTTTGGAAAAATTTTTTTAACTTAGTTTTTATAACTCCACCTTACAGTTTTTCTTTGGAAAAGTCCTTAGGATTAAAAACTTTGAAAAGTTTTCCTCAGGAATTGCTTTCTGAAAAGGTTCTCATAGTGATAGAAGAGAAAACAGGAGTTGAATTACCAGAAAAAGTGGGGACTTTTAATTTTTTGAGAAAAAAAACTTATGGTGAAACTACACTCTGGTTTTATGGAACTTAAAAATGGTGATAAAAATTAATTTTTATAAAACACTTTGGAGGTTTTTTTATGATGGAGATAAAAAAAATTTTAGTACCTATTGATTTTTCAGAGGTAGCTCCCTTAGTTGCTAAGTGGGCTAAGGAATTTGCTAAGAAAGTAGGAGCTAAAATTTATTTAACCTATATATTGGAAGATTTAACTGGCATTGAGAGTATTTACATAGATCCCAAAATTTTAATGAGTCTGGAGAAAGAACTTTTAGAGGGAGCTAAAAAGTCTATGGAAGAATTTGTTAAGGCTAATTTTTCTGACTTTGAAAACTTAGAAACTATTATTAAAAGTGGAGACGTAGTAGAAAAAATTATAGAAATTGCTTCTGAAAAAGAAGTAGACCTCATTGTAATGGGAACTCATGGACGAAAAGGATTGGACCGAATTTTGTTTGGAAGCGTAGCAGAAGGAGTGGTTAAACATTCTCCTGTTCCAGTGGTAACTATTAATCCTTATAGGGGGTTAAAAGAAAAACTTCTTGATTTTAGCGGCAGTTAACAATTTTTTATAGCAATCTTTTAATTGACTGACATTTTAACTCAACTCCCTGCAAGAAGTCTCCATCTTCTATAAGGTAGAGATAAAGTGCTCAGCGCTTCCCCCCTTTAACTCCTCAAATCTAATAAATTTCCCACTCTCTGTGTAAATCCTTATCTTACCTTCAATAAGCTACCTTAATCTTAAACCCTTCTCCCAGTTATCTTATCCCCAAGCCCTAAAGGATTCAACTGAAATATCCTCCCTTCATATACCACCGTAAAATCTTGTCTTTACCTTCTTTCCCTTTCTACTTAAATATTTCTCTCAATTTTTTTAGGAGCTTTCCTCCAAGTGGCCTACTTCTTTCTTGCCTTAATTCCAAATACTTTCCAATACCTTGGAATAAATACCTCGTTCAAATATTTTTCTACTTCTTTTCTCTATGTTCTGAAAACTGTGTAAGCTTCCTTGGTTCCTGTTTTGCATACACTCCTCTATGTAGGGTGGTGAGAAAAATAGAAAGTGTCTATCTTCTTGGGCAGTATTTCATAATTTTTCTTCTTTTTAGGTTATAAAATTTTGAGTATACTCAACCTCCTGAGATAGAGAATTGGGTAAAGTTTACTTCAAAAGTGACATTTTTGCTGTGAAGCAGCGAACTTATACATTCTATTGACAAAAATTGAAATAAGGATTATTTTTATATAAATGTCTAAAAATTATATAGACTGGGGCCGTAGCTCAGAGGGAGAGCGCGTGAATGGCATTCACGAGGTCGTGGGTTCAAGTCCCACCGGCTCCACTTTACTCTTCCACTTAATCTAAATACTTACTTATAAGACCGAAAAGAGATATTTTTACTTATTCCGTAAGTTATTTTTTTATTTTAACAACAGTTACTTTTTATTAACCTATTTATAATCCTTTTTAATCTTTATAAATTCAATACTAGCAAAAATTATTTGTAACTAATAATTATTCTGTAAAAGTAATTAATAGGAGGATTACATATGGCTTTTATAGAATGGTCAGAAAAGTTTTTAACAGGGGTTAAAGAGGCAGACGAACAACATAAGAAGTTAGTTGAAGTTATAAATGAACTTTATAACGCTATGAAGTAAAGTAAGGGGAAAGAGGTGCTTGATAGAATACTGGATGAGCTTATAAAGTTAAGTCTTATAAAGTATGCTGATTACCATTTTTCAACAGAGGAGGCTTTGATGAGTAAGTGTGGATTTCCTTAGCTTGCTCCTCATAAAAAATAACATGAAAACTTTAAGGTAAAGATAAGAGAATTTCTTGGAAAAAAGCTAAAGGAGAGGAACTCTTTCTATAGATGTTATGAATTTTGGTCCTTGTTACAACAAAAAATGGATAAATAGAAGTTATTTTATTTAAATATTAATTTTAAATAGGCTATAAATATGGTATTTTCATAGAGTTGTATGAAAATGGGATTAATTATTATGAACGCTCTTAGATAGAGAAAATAGGGAGAAAGAGGCGGTGCGTATAAGTTGAGGAGAACTTACTAGGATAAGATGTAGCAAAGGGTTTTGCAAAGAGTTTAAAATTGATATAAATGATATAAACTTTAAAAAAAATTTCATATACATAATGTTTGGTCTTATTTAGGAGCTTTTTAATCTTCTTGATCTGGAAAAGTTACTTCTTTGGATCAACACTAGTACTCGTCTTATAAGCAGGAAAAAATCATCTGATAAAAACCCTTGGCAAGGATGTGGAAAAAATTACAACCAAATTATTAAGAAGTACCTCTTTCCAGAGCACCTGAAAGTAGAAAATAAGGATTTTCCAGTTATTCAAGAAAAGGTGACCATCAAAGAGCATGATATTGTAAAGATTGAGTATCAAAAGAACTTTAACTTTAAGATCTCCCCTCGGACCTTTTGTTTTGGATAAAATTTTAGCTTTGCGTCGAACAGGAAAATACTTTCTCCCGACAAAATTAAAAAACACAATACTTTTTTAATTAACCTATTACACCTCTTCTAAACTATAGTTTTTATTAGCTGTTATTTGCCTTTTTTATGTCAAGTAATCTAATTTTTTTCAATTTTGTTTATCGGGTTTCTTGTGTTTTTCTCAATTGCAGAAATATTATTGTGATATAATATTTTTTGAAACCTCTCTGAGGCGTTGCTCATTATATTATAGTTGCTAGTTGCTTCAGGGCCATCGTTATGTCACAGAGCTTTATAGTTTTTATATTTTATATTATTTAAAAAAAGTGTTCGCAGTAAAAAGTGATAGGAAAAAAAGTTATCTTATAATCCTCAACTAATGCGGGAGGAGGGACTTGAACCCTCACGGGGAAAATCCCCACCGGATCCTAAGTCCGGAGCGTCTACCATTCCGCCACTCCCGCTTGAAGAAAAACAATATTTTTTAAAATTTTATATTAAATTGTTTATCCTTGCAATAGAGTGTATGAGTCCTATGATATTAGACTCGGTTGAATTTTTTAAAACAAGGAAATTTGAAAAAGGTAAAAAACGAGAAACTTAGTTGATAAATTTTATAAAAGATGTAAAATTGACCTAGCGTTGGCAACTAAATCGTTTTACAAATAAGGTAACAAATTTGCTTGCGCGGTTACATGTGGTTTGTATATTATAATTTTTTTTAGAAAAATAGGGGAGGTTAAGTTTTATGGGTTTACTTGATAAAATTATAAATTTTTTAAAAAATCAAGCTATTATAGCTCAAAAGGATAATGTATTAATAACTGCCATACACTATATTCTTGTAGAAGAGTTAAATTGGAAACCAAAAAAAGTAAACTTTGGAAGTGATAAACACGAAATGGAATATGTGAAACTAGGAAGTCCTCTTAGTGAACTTGAGATAGAAGCTGAAAGAGTCGGAGATAAGCTTTACTTAAAGTTTGAAGGGGAATTAAAAAAAGGAGGAGCTTTGAGCAATTTTTTAGAGTTTGTTTTTGATATAGACCTTGATAGAGAGATAAAACATCATATTGTGCTTAACCTTTCTGATTTTGTAACAGATGATCTTGAAATTAAAAACGAAGATGAATTAAGAAGAATAATTAAAAGCTATATAGAAAAAATAGAAGAAATAGCGAGAACAAAATAAATTTCAATTGAAAATTAAGGAAAAGCTTGAAGATTTCATAGTTTCTGAAGTAATTGACCTGGCTCCTGAGGGGAAGGGAGAGTATGCTCTTTATTTGCTTAAAAAGTATGATATTTCTTCCTGGGATGCTATAGGGAAGATTGCCAAGAGACTTAGAATTTCTATGAATGAAATAGGATATGGTGGTCTTAAAGATAAAAAAGCTTTGGCTTATCAATTTATCACCATAAAAAATGGTCCCCAGAAAGACCTAAAAGAGGAAAAATTTGAGCTTTTTTACTTAGGCCAGACAACTAGTTCTCTAAGTAAGGAATACCTTATAGGAAACAGGTTTGAAATTATAGTAAGAGATGTTCAGATAAAAGAAGAAGAGCTTAAAAAAGAAATTGAATTGAGAAAAAATTTTGGGTTAGCAAACTATTTTGACGAGCAAAGATTTGGTTCAGTAAAAATAAGGAAGGAATTTGCGGTAAAAGAAATTATTAAAGGAAATTACGAAAAAGCACTTTACCTTATATTGGTTGAAGGAAGTGCTGTAGATATTGAAGAAACAAAAAAATTTAGAGATTGTCTTAGAAAAAATTGGAAAAATACTGAAAGGTGTAAAAATTTAGCCAAGGTGGATTGGGAAAGAAACCTGGTTGAATTTTTGTCTAATCACAAGCCCTCTAAAAGGACATTCAAGAGGGCTTTAAATCTGGTTGATCAAGAATATCTTTTTTTCTTGGGAAATGCTTATCAGAGTTATCTGTGGAATGAGATCTTAAAAGAAGTTTTATTGAAATTGGAACTCCAAATTTATAAGATACCTTATCTACTAGGTGAATTATATTTTTACAAAGAAGTTCCAGAAAATAAATGGGAAAAACTTAAAAAATTAAAACTTCCTCTTCCTGCACCAAAGTTAAAACTAGGAGAGATAAATTCTTTAGATTTAAATGAAATATATAATAAAATTTTACAAAAAGAAGGAATTTCAGAACTTAAAGGCTTTAGAACTTTTATAAAGAGGCTAGTTTTTAAAACTTATCCTAGACCGGCAGTCATTTTTCCTCAAGATTTAAGTTACGAAAAATTAGACGAAAATATTTATAAACTTAAGTTTTTTTTAGAAAAGGGTTCTTATGCAACTTTAGTAGTAAAAAGGCTTTTTTATGTTAGTAAGAATTCCTAACTGGTTAGGGGATGCCCTTATGGCAACCCCAGTATACTACAATCTTTCCAATTTTGGAGAAGAAGTTTATTTGTTTGGACCTTCATCAATGGTGGAACTTTTCAAATTTTTTCCAGGAGTTAAAGTATTGCCTTTTTACAAAGAAGATTTTAAAAAAAATTTAGAAATTCTAAAACCTTTCAAAAATCAAAAAGCACTTCTTCTTACAAATTCTTTCTCTTCAGCTTGGCTATTTTTTAGAGCTGGGATAAAAGAAAGATGGGGTTATGCTACAGATCTAAGAAGATTTCTCCTGACCAGAGCTGTTAAAGTTCCTTCTCAAAAATTGCATCAAAGAGATTATTATCTTTACTTAATAGAAGCACTTGGTTTTGATGTAAGAGAAAAAAGTTTGAAATTTTATTTAAAAGAAGAAATTTTAAAAAAAACAGAGGAATTTTTAGAAAAGGAAAAAATAGGGTTACAGCAAAGTTTTGTAGTTTTAGCACCGGGTGCAGCTTATGGACCTGCTAAGATGTGGCCAATAAATTACTATAAAATGCTAGCTGAAAAATTGGTTTTAAAAGGGTATAAGGTTTTAGTTGTAGGAGGTTCTTCTGAAAGGGAAAAAGGAGAGTTTATTAGAGAAGTTAATCCTAAAAAAATTTATAATTTATGTGGTTTAACGGATCTACTTACTTTAAGTGGAATTTTTTATTTTTCTTTACTTGTAGTTTCTAATGATTCTGGACTTATGCATCTAGCAGCCTGTCTTAAAAAATCGCAAGTTGCTATCTTTGGCTCTACTGACCCAGAACTTACGGGTCCATTAAATTCAAAAGCTAAAGTGATAAAAAAACAACTTCCCTGCAGTCCCTGTTTTAAAAGAAAGTGTCCTTATGAACACTATATGTGTTTAAAAAGCATAACACCTGAAGAAGTTTGGGAAGTAATAGAAAAACTTTTAATTTTTTAGAGGTTAAAAAAACCTTTTAAAGTTAAAAAGGTTGTTTTAAAACTAAAAGGTATTAAAATTTTTTTAAAACTAACATTTTTTAAATTTTTAAAGAGGTTATTAGAAAATATGTTTACTAAAGTTTTATCTTTAATAATCGGAACTAAAAACGAAAGAGAATTAAAAAGACTTAAGCCTATTGTGGAAAAAATTAACTCTTTAGAACCCTTAATGCAGAAACTTTCGGACGCAGAACTTCAAAGAAAGACTGGAGAATTCAAGGAAAAACTAGAAAGAGGAGTAACTTTGGAAGAACTTCTACCCGAAGCTTTTGCTGTAGTAAGAGAGGTTGCTAGAAGAATTCTCGGAATGCGGCATTTTGACGTTCAGATTATGGGAGGAATTGTTTTGCATGAAGGAAAAATAGCTGAAATGAAAACCGGAGAAGGTAAAACTCTTGTAGCTACTCTTCCTGCTTACCTTAATGCCCTTACTGGAAAGGGGGTTCATATAGTAACAGTAAATGACTATCTAGCTAAGAGAGATACAGAGTGGATGGGACCCATTTACAAATTTTTGGGTTTAAAAGTAGGATATATAGCTTCTGGAATGAGCGATACTGAACGAAAAAAAGTTTATGCTGGAGATATAGTTTATGGAACCAATTCAGAATTTGGTTTTGACTACCTTAGAGATAACATGAAATATTCTCTAGAAGACATGGTTCAGAGGGGCCACTACTACGCTATTATTGACGAAGTAGATTCTATTCTTATTGACGAAGCTAGAACTCCTCTTATTATTTCTGGTCCTGCAGAAGAATCTACAGACATGTATTATTTTATTGATGAAATAGTAAGAAAGCTAAAAAAGGATATTCACTTTACCTTGGATGAAAAAAGTAAATCTGCACACTTAACTGAAGAAGGTATTGCTGAATGTGAAAGGCTTTTAGGAATTAAAAACTTATACAATCCGCGTTATGTGAGATTAATTCATCACATTAATCAGGCTTTAAAAGCTCATCATCTTTTTAAAAGAGATGTAGATTATGTAGTTAAAAATGGAAAAATAATTATTGTAGATGAATTTACTGGAAGACTTATGCCGGGAAGAAGATGGAGTGATGGCTTACATCAAGCTATAGAAGCTAAAGAACGAGTAAGAATTGAAGCTGAAAACCAAACTCTAGCTATGATTACTATTCAAAATTATTTCAGAATGTACGAAAAGTTAGCAGGAATGACAGGGACTGCCGAAACCGAAGCTGCAGAATTTAAAGAAATTTACAATCTGGATGTAGTAGTAATTCCTACTCATAAACCTATGATAAGAATAGACTATCCTGACGTGGTTTTTAGAACCCAAAAAGAAAAATTTGAAAAAGTAGTGGAGGAGATAGAAGAGTGCTATAAAAGAGGACAACCTGTTTTAGTGGGAACTACTTCTATAGAAAAAAGTGAAATCCTTTCAAAAATGTTGAAAAAAAGAAAAATTCCTCATCAAGTTTTAAATGCTAAGCATCATGAGAGAGAAGCTCAAATAATTGCTCAAGCTGGACGTTCTCATGCAGTAACTATAGCTACGAATATGGCTGGAAGAGGGGTGGATATTTTGCTAGGCGGCAATCCAGAAGGGCTTGCTAAAGCTCAACTTGAAGCTGAAGGATACGACCTTTCAGAAATAGACGAAAGAGCTTGGAATGAAGTTTTAACCATGGCTAAACAAGGACTTGATCCCACTACTAAGTATTCAGATTATTGGGCTAAGGTTCTTTATGAGAAATATTTAGAATGTCAAAGAGATGCTGAAAAAGTTAAAGCTTTGGGAGGACTTCATATTATAGGTACAGAAAGACACGAGTCTCGCAGAATTGACAATCAATTGAGAGGAAGAGCTGGTAGACAGGGAGATCCAGGTTCTTCCCGTTTTTATCTTTCTTTGGAAGATGATTTGCTTAGACTTTTCGGTTCTGAGAAACTAAAAAGCTTTATGGAAAAATTAGGACTTCCTGAAGGGGAACCTTTAGAACATCCCTGGCTTTCTAAAGCTATAGAACAGGCTCAAAAAAAAGTAGAAGCTTATCACTTCGAAATTAGAAAACATCTCTTAGAATACGACGATGTAATGAATAAACAAAGAGAAACCATTTATTCTCAAAGAAAAGAAATTTTAAAAAGTGAATCCATAAAAGATTGGATTATTTCTATGATAGAAGAAAAATGTGAGGAACTTGTGGAAGAATTTCTATCTCAAGAGAAGCTTACAGATAAGATAGATTATACTTTTCTTGCAGAAAGATTTAAAGAAATTTTTGCTTTCTCTCTCTCTCTTGATACAAAACCCTTCAATAAAAAAGAAGAACTTTCAAAGTATCTAGCTGAAGAAGCTATAAAAAAATACGAAGAAAAAGAAAAAAGGCTAGGAGAAAAAAACTTAAGAAACATTGAAAAATACATTCTTTTAACTACGATTGATACTTTATGGAAGGAGCACCTTTTACATTTGGACTACTTAAAGGAAAGTGTGGGATTAAGAGGCTATGGACAAAAAAATCCACTTCAGGAGTATAAAAAAGAAGCCTTTTATTCTTTTGTAAACTTGATGAAAAGAATAAAAGAAACTACTCTTTCTTATCTTTACAGAATTGAACTAAAAGAAGCTATGGAAGAAATAGAAGAATTGGAGGAAAACTTTCAAGAACCTGAAAGAGTTGAATATAAAAGAGATAACATATTTGACAAAAAGGAAGAAAAAGCACAACCTGTCAAAGTTCAAAAAATAGGAAGAAATGACCCTTGCCCTTGTGGAAGCGGTAAGAAGTATAAAAAGTGTTGTGGAAAACATTTAGAAATGGAGGACAAGATAGAGAATGAGGTGCCCAAAGTGTAAGTATGTGTTTTCTGAAGAATTAAAAATATGTCCTCGATGTAATGAGGATATGGGAGATATTTTAGAAAAAATAGGAGTTTTTCCTATCTCTTCTAAAGAACCCTTTCTTTTTCCTGAAGATTTTATAGAAACTCCTTCATCTTTTGAACATAGCTTAACAAGTGAAAAAAGAGAAATAGAATTCCCTTCAACTAAAAACAATTAAGGAACTTTTTCTCCCCAAAAATCTTTTTTAGTTCCTTCTTGTAATTCTTTAGTTTCTAAAAGTGCTTTCTGATAATAAGGAAGTAAAAGAACTTTTGCCTTTTGAGCAGAAGATGTTTCAGGATAATTTTCTATAAGATAAAGCAGTCTCTGATAGGCTCCTCTGTAATACTTTATCCGATAGTAAAAATTTGCTACATAAAGCTCTTGTCTGGCTAAAAGTTCTCTTAGTTCTTGAATTCTTTTTTGAGCCTCTAAAGTGTAAGGACTTGCGGGAAAGTTTTTCAGCAACCTTTCATAGTGCTCTATAGCTTTTTTGGTGTAAGTTTGGTCTCTGTCGTGAGAAAGTTTAAGTTTGTAATAAGAAGTTGCAATTTGAAAAATGACATAAGGAATAGCTTCGTTAGTAGGATAAAGCTTTTCAAATTCTTCATAAAGAGAGATAGCTTCAAGATAATCCCCTAACCAATACTTACAGTCTGCCATTCTTAAAGCCGCTAAAATAGATTCTAAAGAGCCTGGATATTTGTTTTTAATTTCTTGATAATACTCGTAAGCAAAATCAAACTGCCCTTTTCTAAAGCTTCTTTCTGCTTTTTGTAAAAGCTCAGATATTTCAGGTTCTTTAACTTTTTTGGGTTCCTTTTTATTAAATTCAAACACTTTTTCTGTCCACTCAGGTTTTTTTATGCAAGAGCTTAAGGAAAAGAGAACTAAAAAGAATAAAATTAGAAATTTTGAAAATCCTACAAAAAAAATTTTCATTTTTTTAAAAACCTGACCTAAGGTATTTTTCTGCCATTAAAGCAGCCACTGCACCTTCACCACAAGCATTTACAATTTGTTTTACCTCCTTACTTATACAATCTCCACAAGCAAAAACACCTTCTACAGAAGTTTGTAAGTCTCTGTTTACAACAATAAATCCTTCAGGGTCAAGTTCCAGAGTTCCTTTTAACCACTCCGTTTCGGGTTGATATCCTATAAAAATAAAAACTCCAGAAACTTCCAAAAAGCGTTCTTCTCCAGAAATTATATTTTTTAACCTTATTTTTTCTACTTTAGAAGTTCCTATAATTTCCTCAACCACTGTATTTAAAACTGGAACAATTTTTTCATTTTCTTGAACTCTTTTTTGTAAAATAGGAGTAGCTTTAAAGGTGTCTCTCCGATGAATAAGATAAACCTTTTTAGCAAATTTCGTAAGGAAAAGAGCTTCTTGAAGAGCTGTATTTCCTCCTCCTAAAACTGCTACTACTTCGTCTCTAAAAAGAGGACCGTCACAGGTAGCACAGTAAGCTACACCTTTACCAGTTAGTTCCTTTTCTCCAGGAATGCCAAGTTTTTTAGGTCTTGCCCCTAAAGCTAAAATTACAGCTTTGCTTTTTAAAGTTTCTCCATTTTTAAGCAATAAAAATTTATAATTGTCTTTAATTTCTAATTTGATTACCTCTTGTTGAAGGAAGTTAAGTCCCAATTTTTCAATTTGAGTTTTCATTCTTTCTGCAAGTTCATATCCACTTATACCTTCAGGGAAACCTGGATAGTTTTCTATTAAATCAATTATAAGAACTTGCCCACCTATAAAACCTTTATCAATAAGAACAGTTTCAATAAGAGAACGTTTAGCATAAAGATAAGCAGTAATACCTGCTGGACCTGCTCCAACTATTGCTAGATCGTATTCTTTTAAGACTTCTAACTTACTCATCACTTTGAAATAATTTTGTTAATTGCATTAAGAATAGTAACTTTAGAAACTGCACCTACTATAGTTTCTACAGGTATCCCGTTTTTAAAAATAATAAGGGTAGGAATAGCTCTTATTCCAAACTTTCCAGGAGTAACCGGATTTTCGTCAACATTTAATTTGCAAACCTTTACCTTACCTGTAAGCTCTTCTGCTAATTCTTCTATAATAGGAGCAATTACTCTACAAGGACCACACCAAGCAGCCCAAAAATCTACTAATACTGGAATAGAAGATTTTAACACTTCATCTTCAAAATTTTGATCTGTTAATTTTACTACACCCATTTATTCCCCCCTTAAGTTTTTTAAAGATAAAGTTTTCAAACATTCTTCAATTTAGCATCCTTTTTACAAAACTTCAACTTTTTCGAAATTCCTTTTTAATAAAAGAACCTTTTTTCTTAGAACAAAGTTTAACTTTTTAGAAAGTAAGTCTTTTTTAACCAAAAAAGCGTTATATCCAATAACTGCAGGTATAGCACAAAAAAGTCCCATAGCTGTGTTAATTAAAGCTTCGGCAATTCCTGGGGCAACAGTTGCCAAACTTGCACTTCCTTTTAATCCTATTTCATGAAATGCCTGCATAATTCCCCAAACCGTTCCAAAAAGTCCAATAAAAGGAGCTACATTTCCCACAGTGGCTAAAAACCCTAGTCCTTTATTTAACTTTAAAAGAAAGTTTTCTTCTTCAAGTTTTATCCTCTCCTCTAATTCCCTTTCAGCTAAACTTAAAGTTAACTCATTTTTATCTGGATTTACTGCTCCTTTTTTTTCAAAGTAGAACTCAAAAATCTCCTTGAAGTGACTTAAAATTCTTTTAAAAATATCTGCCAAAAATCCTTCTTTCCAATTTTTAACCTCTTTAAGCCACTCAGAAAGATTATTACATTTTTCTATTAAAATTTCTGCCTTTTCTAAATTTTTTTCAAAATTGCGGAATCTTAAGTAATTGAAAACAATAAAATACCAACTCTGAATACTCATTAAAATTAAAATTAACACTACTAACTTGCCTACATAACTTGTCTGCCAAAAAAAAGTCCACAAGTTCATTCTTTCTCCTCTCCTAAAATCAGATTATTTAGCTCTTCCTCAATATTTAAAAATTGAGTTAAAACTCTCAAAGCCTTATAACCTTCGTCTTTTAACTTAATAGTATTTTCGTTAACATAAGTTATTAAATGAGTTTTAATTACTTCTTCTTTTATCTCTTGAGCGTATTTTTTTAGAAGTGGGAAAACTTCTTTTTCATGTTCTTTAGCCCATAACAAACTTCTTTTGAAAAGTCTTAAAATTTCTATTTTTATTTCTAAAGGTAGGTCTCTTTTTATGAAAAAACCTCCCAAAGGTACAGGAGCTCCTGTTTTATCTTCCCAAAACTTCCCAAGGTCCAAAATGAAAGTTAAATTATATTCTGAAAAAACAAATCTACTTTCGTGAATAAGAATTCCAAGATCTATTTCCTTTTTTATAAGAGCAGGGATTATCTGATGGTAAGGTAAAAAAATTTTTTTTATATAACCGGGATAAAAAAAGTTAAAAAGAAAATGAGCTGTGGTGTGAACCCCAGGAATGCCTATTTTAAGATAAGGAAACTCCTCTAACCAGTAATTTCGTGTTCCTACTAAAACCGGACCTACGCCAAACCCTAGAGCACATCCAACTTCTAAAAGCTGATAATTCTGATAAAGATTTTTCCATATAGCAAATGATGCTTTTATTACTGGGACCTTGTTTTTTAAAGCCAATTGGTTTAAAGTCTCTATATCTTCTAATATAAAAATCAGGTCTAGAAAAGTAAAAACTTTTTTTAACATAAGAGCAGCTACAATAAACACATCATTAGGACAGGGAGAAAGAGCTATTTCCAGTTTTGGACTATACACTTCCAGACCTCTCTTAAAACTTGAGAAACCTTTTCTATTTCCCATTTTTTTTCTGGTTCTTTCAAAAGGTTACTTATAATTCTTACTTCTAAAAGATAAACCTTAAGCTTTTTAGCAGAAAAGGCTACCCCAAAACCTTCCATATTTTCAGCTAAAACTTGAAACTTTTTTTCTATAAATTTAGCTCTTTTAACGTCAAAAGAAGCAGAACAAACTGTAGCTAAGGGACCAACTTGTGGAAAAAAACCATTTATCTCTAAAAGGTAAATAAGTTTTTCAGTATAAACATGATTTAAAAAACAGCAATTTAAAGCAGAAAGATGTTCGGGTAGGGGAGTAAAATGAGTTTCGTATTTTCTTCCTAAGTCAACAAATTTTTCACAAGTAGCTACAATCACACTTCCAACTTTTAAATCACTTCCAGGATAGGCTCCTGCAAATCCCGTTAAAAAAGCTAAAAAAGGTTTTTTTTCTAAAAAAATTTCATAAGCAGAAATAGCTGCCTCCACTGGTCCAACACCAATTAAATGTATATCAAGAGGGAGGTCGCTTAAAACTTGAGCTTCTAAATTACTAGGAACCAAAACTAAAAGCTTAGACATTGTTGCACCCTTCGTTTTTTTCTAAAATATCATCTAAGTAAAAAATTTCTACTAAAATGCCAACTTTCTCTATTTCTGAAACTAAAAAGTCAATCTCATTAGCTCTAATCAGGTTTCCTTCAGAATAAAAAGGTAATTCTAAATATACTTGGGGAGGGTCAAGTTTAATTACTTTAACCCCAATCCTAGGCAACTCAGAAACTCCTTTTAAATGAGTTTTCAAAAACTTTTTTA
>JAUQQL010000071.1 GCA_030578315.1 Thermodesulfobacteriota bacterium
CCAATCTAACAAGAAAGGCCACCTTACCAAATTCAGAACGAAGTTCAAAGTAGCTATTACCGTAATCTGCGTTTTTCTTTAAAAGAAGTTCCACAACCGACCTCACTATTTCTTCAAGCTGGTTTTTATCAAGCATAACTCTCTTCCCTATTCTTATTTTGAAAATTTAAAAGCCCCCTTCTTTGAAGGGGACCTTTTTGAAAAAGTTTCTTGATCTTCGTTTTTTGCTTTTAATTTTTTGCAGTTGCCGACTTGTTAAAATTTTTTCTTGGCGCCAAGAAATTTGGTAATGTTTAGTAAAAAATATAATATTTTTATCTTATTCCAAAACCTTTTTTGTTGATACTATTTTCATTTTGTTTTGAGGCTGTTCTCCTTAATGCAGATGCTATTTTAGTTTTAGATTTTATTCCTCTTTGATCACTTTCAACTTTTACAATGTAGAGAGTGTCACTAGTAACACTCATGTTTTTATTCCTCTTTGGTCATTTTTAATCGCACTTCTTTGTCTTACCATTCCAAATTTTCAAAGAACAAATATTAAAAAATTTTGTCAAACCTTAAACTATGTTAATTATTTTTTTTTGAAAAAAATGAAGCGGTTACAAATTTTCTTTAATACAAAACAGTTACAAATTCCTACTCCTTTTAACGGAATTTTGCAGGCCACTATTTATAACAATTTAAGCCCAGAGCTATTTTACCTATTTCACGAAATAGGCTTTCGCTCCCCTTTTTCTAAAAAAGTTTTTAAATACTTTAACTTTTCCCCTCTATTTGCAAAAAATGTCCAAAAACAAAAAAATCTCCTTGTTTTGGAAAAAAATGTTCATTTCTACATTAGTAGTTTTTTTGATAGATTTATTGACGATTTAAAAAGAAATTTGCAAAAAAATGGTTTAAAATTTAACGGTAAAGTTTTTAATGTGAAATGTAAAGAAATTAATTTTGCAGTTGATAAGTTAATATTTGATAGTGTTAAAAGAAAAAACGAAAATGAAAAAGTGCTTTGTCTTTTAAAAGTATATAATTTATTTGTAGGGAGATATTTACCTAAAAGTAAAGTGTTGGAATTAGTTGATTTTTACGATGAAAAATTTGAAAATGTTTTGACTGAGAGTGTTTACGAAAAAATTAAAACTCTTTTTCACTACGGATTAATCTCACAATTTGAAATAATTTTTCACATACAAAGTAAAAAATTATTAAGTTCGCAAGTAATAAGATTAAGAAAAAATTTTGAGCCGTATCAGACTTATACAGCGGAATTATTAATAGAAAGTAATTTAAAAACTTTGAAAATTATTTGGGCGTGCGGACTTGGTAATAAAACAACAAATGGACTCGGTTTTGTAGAAATTTTAAAAATAATGTAGAGGAGGAATTTTATGTTTTATACAAGTGAAATAAATGAAATAAAAAACTTTGTAAAAGAGAAAGTAAAAAGCTTAGTAGAAAAAGGAGTTTTAAGAGAAGAGCAAGCAGACCTTGTAGAAAGAATAATAACTGTTATAAGAAAAAAAGAAACGGGAATTTTTGAAGCTTATACAGGTTTTGGAAAAACTCGTTCACTTTTAATTGGAGCTATTTTAGCTAATTTAGCTAAAATAACTTTTTCTAACTTAACTTTTCCAAGAAAAATTTTTATCTCTTGTCATACAAAAGATCAACAAAATCATTATAAAAAAGAGTTAAAAGACTTACAGAAAACTCTTGAAGATATTTTACAAATCAAAATAAAAGTAGTAGGTCCGTATAGCGTTTTTTTTGATAACGAGGAAAATAAAAATTTAGAAAGTTTAATAAAAGTAGTTTTTTTTAAAGGCAAAAGAAATTATGTTTTGAAAAGAAAATTATTGCAAATTAAAGATGAATATAAATTAGACGAACAGCTTTGGCAAGAATTTTTTAATTTAATTGAAAAAGCTAAAGGAGATATTGAAGTTGCAAAATTAATAGATAATGATGACCTTATTCATAAAGTAAGTCAAAAATTTAAAGGTAATTTAAGTGAAATTTTAGCAAATATGTATACTGATGTAAAAAGTTTAGATGAAGATGAATATATAAAGCAGATTAGAAAAGAAGTAATTGACAGTGACATTGTGATTTGTAATCACTATTTACTTGTGCATTATATAAATTATTTATATAGAATGTCAGGGGGAGAGGTTGAAAAAGACGATATTTTGAGAGATGT
>JAUQQL010000003.1 GCA_030578315.1 Thermodesulfobacteriota bacterium
AAGAAGGGGCAAATCTAATATTGGTTGTAGCACAATGGCCTAAAGTCAGAATTTCTCATTGGGAAAGTTTGCTTAAAGCTAGGGCTATAGAAAATCAAGTTTATTTAGCTGGGGTAAATGCTTTAGGAATCCTTAAGGATTTAGAATTAGGAGGATCTTCTTGTTATATTTCTCCTCAGGGAGAAAAAATAGTTTGCTCCGAAGAAGAAACTCTTATAGAAGTTGAAATTTTTGAAGGAGAAGAATTTAGTAAAATCCCTTTTAAAACCCCATTTTTAGAATTTCCAAAAGTTAGAAGTTTAGAAGAAATAAAACACTTAGTTAAATTTCGCAGAAAAAAAGGACAAATTATGGTTTTCACTAACGGATGTTTTGATATACTTCACGCTGGACATGTAGACTACTTAGAAAAGGCAAGAAAACTGGGAGACTTTCTTGTAGTAGGACTAAACAGTGATAACTCGGTTAAAAAAATAAAAGGACCTTCTAGACCTATTCTTTCTCAAGAAATGCGAGCTAAAACCTTAAGCGCTCTTTCTTCCGTAGACTACATAGTCATTTTTGAGGAAGAAACTCCAGAGCACCTCATACAAGAGTTAAAACCTGACATCTTAGTAAAAGGTGCAGACTGGGAAGAAGATCAAATTGTAGGAGCTTCATTTGTTAAAAGTTACGGAGGAAAAGTAATAAGAATACCTATTAGTTTTAATATTTCAACTTCTCAAATCGTAAAAAAATTAAAAGAAATTTAAAAATTATCCTAATTCGTTAATTAAAGTTCCTAAAATAGCTCTTGCAATTTGACTATTGGAAACCCGGTAAGTTCCTTGTTGAATTTGAGTTTTTATCTGAGCCACTTTTTCTTCTCTTACTTCAGGAAAAGAAGAAGATCTACGAATAGCACTTTCTATTAAAGTTTTAGTAAAAAGTTGTACTTTGTCAACATTATTTTGTTCTTCAGCAGAGGATAAACTTTCAAGTTTAACTTTACGAGTTTTTTCCTGAACCTCACTTAAACTCTGAATTCCTTTTTCTCTAATTTCATTAATTTTCATATAAATTGCCCCTATGTTACTATTATTGTTTATATTATTAATCGGCATTATTTCTTCCAACTAAAATCTTTTTATATTTTTAAAATAAAAACTTTTTTTCTTTTGTCAAGAAGGTGGAAAAGAAATTAGCTGCATGTTCTCATATGAAAAAGCTAAAACAACACATTATTAATAAAATAGTTTAAATTAAAAACCTTGACCGTCTTTTTTAGCATAAAGTTTTACCTTTCTTTTAAATCTAACCCAGTATAAAAATAGTCCTATTAAAACAGTAAAAGTACCTACCAAAATAGTGAGAGGTTTGCTTATAAAAGTAAAAATGACTATCCAAAAGTTAGCTAAAACAAAAACTATTCCACTAAAAATAAATTTTCTTTTTAACTTTATAAGTCCCAAAACTGTAAAACTTGCACAGAGTGAAAGAGTAAATCCTATGTATAAAAGTAAAACTTCGAAAGAGGAAGTCAAAACCATAAAAACGGCAATTACTGCCTGTAAAAAAATAGAAAAAACAGGGGTTCTAGTATAAGGACTTATACGAGAAAAAATTTCAAAAAATACACCATCTCTTGCCATAGCGTAGTAAACTCTAGGGCCCGCAATTATCATAGCACTTAACCCTGAAAGAAGTCCTAAAGTGATACCAAAAGTAAAAATAAAAGAAAAGTTTTCTCCAAAAATTTTCTGTGCGGTTTTAGCTCCAATTTCTAAAACTCCAGACATCTCAGTTAATGTAAGAGCTTTTAAATAAAGAAGATTTAACCCTAAGTAAAGTCCAGTTATTACTAAAATTCCTAAAATCAAAGAAAGGGGAATATTTTTCTTAGAATCTTTTACTTCTTCTCCAATATAGGTTATTGCATTCCATCCACTATAAGCATACATTACATATATAAAAGAAACAGGAAATCCTAAATTTAAAATGGCTTCCTTTTGAGGGACAAACTTTTTAACTTCAAACTGAGTTAAATCCTCACTAATTGACAAAAAGCCAAAAATAAGAAAGGATAAGATAAATAAGAGTTTTAAAACTGTAAGAATAGTTTGAAACTGAGCGCTTATTTTAACTCGCTGTGCATGAATAAAAGAAAAAAGAAAAATGGTCAAAATAGCTAAAAGGGCTGATAAAGTAAAATTAAAAATGGGTACTTCTTTAAACTTGATAACTTGCCCCAAATTTTGAATATGAAAAAGTTCAAGAAAGTAATTAGAAAAAGCTATAGCAGTTGCTGCAATAGGAGCTGAAAAACCAACAACTAAAGAAATCCAACCTGCTATAAATCCTAAGGCTTCTCCAAAGCTTTCTTTTAAAAAGGTATATTCTCCTCCTGCGCGGGGAAACATTTTACCAAGTTCAGCATAACTTAAAGCTCCAAAAAGAGAAATAAGTCCCCCTAAAAACCAAACGAGAAGTAAAGCTCCTGGGTCTTTGAGTTCTTTTATAATAAATCCTGAAGTCGTAAAAATCCCACTACCCACAGTATTACCTATAATTACCATAACTGCAGTAAAAAGGTTAAATTCCTTACTTAAGCTTGTTGAGAGAGTATTACTTTTCATAAGAAAAATCTCCAATATAAACTAGATACTCAAAAGGAAGTTTTTCGCTTTTGATTTTTTCATAAATGTCTTTAAAGGTTCCTTCTATAACTTTCTCTTTTTCTTTATAACCAGCATAAAGTACAAAAATTACCTTAGTCTCTGGAGAATAATACTTTTCAAGCTTTTTCAAAACCTCGGCAATGTCCTTTATCCTCATGGTAAAAAGAACAAGATTAGTTTTTGTGCGTGCTAGAGTTTCAAGTTCAGAAAAACCAGAAACAAGAGCAACGCTTCCTGTTTTACCTCCTGTAACTCTTACTTTTACAGCAGCATTAGCTGCATTAAAAGAACTTATACCAGGAATAATTTGAGGATTTAAATCTTTAAAAGCATCTACATACCAAATGTGGGGTCCAAAAATTGTAGGGTCTCCATCTTCAAGAACTGCAACGGTTTTCCCCTGGGCTACAGCATTTCTTATAATCTGAGTTATTTTTTTAAATTCCCTTTCCTTTTCTTCTAGATTAAATCGCTGGTCTTTTTTATTATAGTAAAACCAGTAAATACCAAAACCAGCATCGTAAACTTCCTTTCCCTTAAGAAGTTCTTTTACTCTTTCACAAGTCCACGGGCTACAGAAGATGAGTTCTGCTTTTTCAATAATCTTTAAAGCTTTTAAAGTTAAATTTTCAATATCTCCAACTCCTGTACTAACAAGATAAAGTTTTCCATTTTCCGCTTGAGAAAGTTTTACACTTAAACTTAAAAAAAAGAAAAAAATAAAACTCGAAATAAATCTTGCCATTTCAACCCTCTTATAGTAAACTTTTAATAATTTCTTTTACTTCCTCAAAAACCTTACTTTCCAAAAGAAGATTCCCTTCTAAAGAAGCGCAATAAACTTCTGGATAAAAATGAATAATTCCTATAGGTTCAAGCTTTTTTTCAGCAAGTATTTTTTTTATTCTTTCCTCATACTCTAAAGGAACTTTATTTATAACTAAATAGACTTTTTTCCCCATACTACTGGCTAAAAAGACAATTTTTTCGGCAACTTCTAAAGCTTCAAGATAAGGCTCAGCTACTGCAATTACCGTATCTATTGCTTTTTCTATTCCTCTCCCAAAGTGTTCAATCCCTGCCTCCGTATCTACAACCACTACTTCATTTTCCTTAAGAATAAGTTTTTCTAGAAATTCACGACTTAAAACTCCCATAGGACATGCACATCCTTCTAAAGGTTTTTTAATTTTACCTATGGTTAAGAGATAAAGATTTTCTCGTTTTTTAAAAAATTCCTTAGGAATGTTTTCTAAGAAATAATTCTCTTGCTCAAGAAGACTTATCTTAGATTCTTTTTCGCCTTTTATAATCTTTTTTTTCATCTTTTCTTTAAAAGCAACCTTTCCACCTAAGAAGTCTATCAATTCTAAAGGTGGTTCATTAAAACCAAAAAGTCTATATAAACCGTAATTACTTTCATCTGTATCAATAACAAGAACTTTTTTTCCTTCTTCAAGGAATACTTTAGCAAGACAAAAAACTAAAAAACTTTTTCCAGTTCCACCTTTACCACAAACGGCTATCTTTTTCATTTACAACTTACCTCCTGCTGTCAGTTCAATTTAAAAATTAAAAAACATAGAACCAAATACTGTAAAAGGTACCCCTGAATAGTAACCAGGTATAAAGTATTTTTTATCAAATAAATTATAAAATTCTAAACTAGTTTTTACACTTTTTAAATTTAAAAACTTAACTTCAGGTAAAGTATAAGATAATTTTAAGTCTACAGTTATATATCCTGGAATTTTTTCCGTAAACTTAAGATCTCCATAAGTTTTACTTATGTATTTTACTAAAGGAATAACTTCCAAAGACTTCCATTTTCCTATTACTCCCAAAACACACATTTTGTTAGGAACATTTACTACTTGTTTTTTATCAACAGAATAAATTATTCCTTGACTGATTATGTTTCCATCATACTTAAGATTTATATAAGAAGGGTTAAAAAAAATGGAAAAATTACTTGTTAACCAGTAAATGGTTGCAAGTTCAAAGCCGTATCCTTTAGCTTTTCCAACAAAAGTGTTAAAACTAACAGGGTAACCGGTAGTAGGATCAGTTAAAAGTTGAGTAGAATTATCAGGATCTTTCCAGCCGGGAGTAATTGGTGTATTTAAATTCCGGTGTTTTGAATAATAAACAGTAGGATAAAATTCCAGCTTTTGTGTTCTTATTCTTAAACCAAGGTCCACAGTATCAGTTTTTTCTGGCTTAAAATCCTTAAATAAATCGTTAAGAGTAATTCCAAGCTTTTTAAATTTATCGTATAGTCTATAGTATAAATCTACAATTGGCATGTACATATAAGGAGTCTGAAAAATTCTTCCAGCACTTGCATAAACTTCTAAATGAGGATTTATAGTATAAGAAAGTCCTAAAGAAGGAAGCCAGGCAGTATATCTTTTTCCTCCATGGTCAAGCCGAGGCTCTCTTATCAGGAAAGGTGTGCCATTAGTATATACAGTTAGATATCCTTTATTTTTATTATCTTTAGTTTCTAAATATTTAACTCCTATTTGCCAGTTAAACTTATGATGACTTCCTGAAAGTTTAAAGAAAGGACTATATATAGGAGCTATACCTTCACTTTTAATAACTCTTCCCCATCCTACGAAAGTTAAACTCCCGTTAGGATTAAGCCAATAGTTTTTACTTGGAACATCTTCCCATTTTGAGGCTTGATAGTGGTAACCCACCAGTCCATGAATATTTTTATAGTTAAAAATTAACTGAGAAATTAGACCATAACGCTTAACTGTCCAACCGCTGTAAGTTACTCCTGGTTTACTTTGTTTTTGTGGTCCAGAAATTCTATTACTTCCACTCCAATCATCTTTTTCTTCTTCTCGGTAATAAGGCTTGACCTCTAAAATTATACTAGGAAAGATTTTAAAATTTAAAAAGCCAAAAACATCCCAGTTAGCCCATTTTAATCTGTAAAATTTGTAATATTGCCAATCTAGAGAAGGATTTCCTGTAAGTTCTTTATTATAGTCCCACCTTCTGTAATAGTTTAAATTATCTGCTTGAGCATAGGAAAGACTTCTATATTTGTAATGAGAAATATTATTATAATTTAGCCAAATTTTAAAACTAACGCTATCCCCAAAAGGTTGAACCAAATTAAAATTTAAATTTTCTCTCGGACCCAATTTTCCCTTTCCCCTCCACTTATCAGCTTCTGTATAGGAATAGGAAAAAGATAACCTGGTTTTATAAGAAGTTATTTCTCCTGAATCCAGTCTTATGTAACTTTTAGTATAGTCAAAACTTCCTAAAGCCTGGTTAAATTCTATTTCAAATTTATCCTTAGCCCACTTTGGTCTTAATTCTACTACCCCTCCTCTTGTTCCAGCACCTGTTCCAAGTTCAACAGGTGCATTACCTTTATATACAGCTATGGTATCAAAATTTTCACTATCAAGAATATAATGCCTCGGACCTATAGGATTTCCTCCATAAATAGGTATACCCTCAACAGACATAGTCCCTAAACTTCCACTTACCCCTCTTACTCTAAGAGTAGAATAAGTTGAAGCAAGATTAGCAGGGTCTGGAGATTCAAAAAGAACTCCTGGAATAAGACTTAAAACAGACCAAATAGAGCTACTTCCCTGTTGTCCCTTTATTTCTATACCTTTTCGGGTTATCTCTACCCCAGTATAAACCGTTTCTGCAGTTTCCTTAGTAGGAGCTATAATTTTTTCTCCCCTTACTACAACTTCTGGAAGTTGCTCAGCTTTTTTAATTTCTTCTGCAAAAATATAACCAATTAAAATAAAATTTATCAAAAATCCACAAAGTAATAAATTCAAATACTTCCTTTTCATTTTATCCCCCCTTCATAATACATTTTAAAAAATTTATATCACAAAAGAGTAAGTTTGTCAATAATCTTTTAAATATTTTTAAAAACTACAAAAAAATAATATTTTAAAATGCCTAACAAAAATTATGAGATAACGACTTTTTTGAAAAACTACAGAAAAGTTTGTTTAGTTTTGAGCTAAAAAGAGAGTTTAAAAAATTTGGACTATTTTTAAATTAAGAACTCAATAGATTTTTTGAAGTTTTTTAAAAGAGTTAAAGCCTTTTTAGCTAAAGCAGGGCTTAAACTTCCAAGTCCACAAGATGGGGTAAACAGACTTCTTCCTAAAACTTCTTTCTCTTGCATATTAAGTTTTTGGGCAAGTTTTCTAAGTTGAATTTCAAATTTTTTAAGAATTTCTTCTAAAGAAGTTTGAGATAAAATTTCTTTTTCGGTTGGAACTACTCCCCAGGCTAAAATACCTTTCTTTAAAAAGTTTTTTAAAGAAGTCTCATAAATAACAAGTTTTTTGAAAAAGTTAAAACTATCAAAACTCAAAATTTGAATAGACGATTCTAAAATCAGGTCCCACGAAGTATTTGCGCATACATGTATACCTACTATGAAATTATATTTTTGCAAAGTTTCAGTCACTTCGTTTATCATACTTAAAACTAATTCTTTTGATAAAGTTATTAAAGCAGAACTTCCAAAGCCTGAAAGTCCTGGTTCATCAAGGAAAAGAATAACTTCTGCTCCAGTTTTTTTTAATTCTTCTGCCTGAGCTAAAGCTTTAAGAGTTATAAACTTTACTAAAAGATCTCTGCTTCTTTCGTCAAAAATAAGATTTTCATTTTTTTCATTTTTTAGTGCGATACCTAAAGTAAAAGGACCAGTAATTTGTCCCTTTACTATCTGGGGTTTCAGTTCTTTAGCTTTTTTTATAAAAGGACCAAAAGTTTTAGAAGCCTTAGAAGAAAGCGAAAAATTTTTTAACAGTTCAAATTGATTGTTTTCTATTATTTTAATATATGTTTCATAAAAATTTAAAATTTCTCTTTCAATCTTAGAAAAAGTTTTTACTTGTTGAGTAGTTTCGTCCCATCCTGGAAAACCTTCTATAAATTGAGTAATCATTCCTTCTTTTTCAAATTTAGGAAGTTGAGGCCAAGTTGGAATATCTAAACAGAAACTCATTTCTAAAGCCTCTTCAACCTCAAACACTGGAAGACTTCCTATTTGAGTAGTTTTTAAAGAAAGACTATTTAATTTCACAAACTCCCCTGGACTCTTCTTCGCAACCTTTGTTTAAACTGCTTGAAGTAACTTTAGATTTTAAAAAACGATAAGCCTTAGATTTAGATTCTACTTTAACTTCAAAAGGAGTGGTTTTGTGAAAAATGGATTCCAAAACTTCCAAAATTTTATCTTTTCCGCAAATGATTTCTAAGTGCCCTTCTGATTTTTGGTAAATGAGTGTAGGAACTTGATTAAGGTTTAATTTTTTCATAAAAGGATAGGCTTGCGAGATTTTAATTAGGTTTAAATTTATATTTTTATTTTTGAAAGTTTCTATTACTTCCTTACAGTGGGAACAGTTTTCGGTGTGAATCAACCAAAAGTGACTTTTAGTATTTAATAAAACTGTTAAAGGTTTTAAATTTATAGAAGTTAAGTAAAAAGAAATAACGAAACTTACTAAAGCTCCAGTTATGAAAAAAAATAATTCCCAAAGAGAAAAAGGCGAGGCTAGATGAACTAAGGAAAGAATAAAAATTAAAAAGAAAAGAAAAGCCACAGTTAGACAAAAAGAACATAAAAAATTGATCTCTACTAACTGTCTTAAAGAAAAAACAACTTCTGCTAACAAGCCCGCTCCTAATAATAAAACAAAAATCAAACGAAATAAGTATCCTTTAGTTTGGTCATATAAATAAAAAAATATCAGGAGACTTAAAAAGTAAAAAGCTCCTGCCAATAAAAAGATCTTTTTTTCGATTTTCGCAAAATAATCTATTATTTCACATCCGTGAGAACGACAAAGGGTTATTCCTTTTAAATTTAGAATATATTCTCCTAAAATTAAACCTATTTCTAAAAAAATTAAAAAATAAATTAAAAAAATAAGCTTATTTTTTTTAGCCATAGCTAATCTGAATTTTAATATGAAATTTTATTTTTTGAAAGTATTAGCAGTGATTATATAGTTGTTTAAGTTTAAAGAGCCTTGTAAAATAAAGTTACATAAAAATAAAATTTTTTAAAGGAGCAATCTATGTTTTTAAAAGTTTTAGAAGAATTTTCTCCTATGACTTTTGAAAAGTATATGGAACTTTGCCTTTACCATCCAGAATATGGATATTATACAAGAGGAAATTTACCAGGAAAAAGGGGGGACTATTTAACCTCTCCCTGTGTACATAAAGTTTTTGGTGCAACTTTAGCTCTTCAAATTTTGGAAATTTTTAAACTTTTGGACAAACCTTCAGATTTCGTTATAGTGGAAGCAGGAGCAGGACAAGGTTATTTAGCTTTAGATATTTTAAGTTATCTTTCTCAGAAAGAATATTTTTTTAAGTATTATATTATAGAACCTCTACCCATTCTAAAAGCTATTCAAGAAGAAACTTTAAGCGAGTTTAAAAGTCAAGTTATGTGGTATGAAAGTTTGGAAAAAGTACCACCTTTTTGTGGAGTTTTTTTATGTAATGAGTTTTTTGACGCTTTTCCGGTACACTTAATCCAAAAAGAAGAGGACAGATTAATGGAAATTTGGGTAAGTGTAGAAAGAGGTAACATTAAAGAATTTCTTGGAGAATTAGAAGAACCTCAAATTTTGAAGATAGTTAATCCATATTCAAACTTCTGGATAGACGGTTACAGGACAGAAGTGAACTTAAGAGCAGAAAGTTTTTATAAAATTTTGTCTCAAAAATTAAGAATTGGAGCTATTATTATAATTGACTATGGATATCCAAGACAAGACTATTATGCGCCTGAAAGATATAAAGGAACTTTGCTTTGTTACTATAAACACAGAGTAGTTGAAAATCCTTATTTTAAACCAGGTCATATTGATATTACTGCTCACGTAGATTTTACTCTTTTAAGAGAATTAGGAGAAAGATTTGGTTTCATTAATTTAGGGTTTACTCAACAAGGAGCTTTTTTAGCTTCCCTAGGGATAGAAAGAGTGCTTTACGAGGTTTCAGAGGGAAGTTGGAGAGATAGAGAAGCTCTGAAAATGTTAATTTTCCCAGAAGGTTTTGGAACTTCTCATTGGGTTCTGATTCAGGGAAGATTTTTAAATCTGAGCTCAAAACTAGAACTTAAAGCTTTTAGATTAAGTAATAGATTAAACCTTCTTTATTACTAGTTTTCGAGTATAAAGAAACATACATAAAAAGCTCCAAAAAATACCCCCAGCTAAGCCCCAAAAATTTCCGTATTTAACAAAAAAAGTAAGCTCGTAAAGGGAACTCACTTCACCTTCCAGAACTTTTTCTTCTTCAAGCTGACTCTCAACTACAACCTTTCCTAAAGGGTCTATTATTCCTGTAACACCGGTATTAGCTACTTGAATAGTGTAGCGTCTTGCTTCTACTGCTCTTACCTTAGCCATCTGAAAATGTTGAAACGGTGCTGAAGTTTTCCCAAACCAGGCATCATTAGTGGCAATAAAAATAAGTTGAGAGTTCTCTTTAGCTCTTTTTTGTAAAAGTTCAGGAAAAGCACTTTCAAAACAAATAAGAGGTGTAATTTTATAATAGGACTGATTAATTCTAAAAATAAGATTCTTAGAAGTCCCAGGTTTTAAAGTATCAGAAACTACAGAAATTTCTTTTAAAAAAGGAAAGTACTTACTTAAAGGCACATACTCTCCAAAGGGTACAAGTTTCTCCTTATCATAAAAGTCTATAATTTCACCTCCACTCCACACTATTAAACTATTATAAATTTTAGGTTCTTTTTCAGTATAACTTACTCTAAAAGTTCCTACCACAAAAGAAAGTTTTTTAAAAGAAAGTTTTTTTTCAACTTCGTTTAAAAGTTTAATGAGTTTTAAGGTAGTATCTTTTTCATAAGGAAAATAAAAAGGAAAAGCTGTTTCCGGAAAAAGAATTAGATCCGGGCTTGAAGAAAGAGATTTTAACAAAAGCTGAGTATAAACTTTAAAAGAATAGTCCAATTCTCTAGCTTCTTTTAGTTCTTGAGGTATATTTCCCTGAAGTAAAGCAACTTTTATATTGGATAAAGATTCTTTTAAAATTTTTTCCCATTTTATTTTTTTCCATATTCCTAATCCTAAAACTAATATTAAAATTATCAAAAAACCTGTTTGTTTTTTAAAAAATTCTAAATTTATTTTTTTAACATTTAAAAAGTGCCAAATAAAATAGTAAATCCAATAATTGACAAGTACTAGCAAAAAGCTTAATCCCCAAACACCCCATATTTCGGCAGACTGTAAAATAAGAGAGTAGTTAGAAAGTAAGTATCCAAGTTTTCCCCACGGAAATCCAGTAAATAGTTTACTTCTAAAATATTCAATCCCGACCCAGCTTAAAGCAAGTGCCAAACCTTTCAAAAAACTTGGTTTTTGAAAGGTTTGTAAAAAATTGTAATGAATTCCCCAAAGCCAACTATAATAAAAAGCTAAGTAAAAGGAAAGTAAAAATAAAAGAAAATAAGCTAAAAAAATAGAAAGTCCACCATATTTGGTCATAGTGTAAACTAACCAGTAAAGAAGGCTCCCAAAGTGAACACATCCAAAAACTAACCCTGAGATCCAAGGATTACCTCTACAAAAAAAAAGTGGAACTAAGGAGAACCAACATAAAAAGTGCAAATTCCATTTGGGAAAAGAAAGAGTAAGAAAAAGACCTGAAATAAAAGGCCATAAAAATTCTTTACTGAGCTTTTTCTTTAAGTTTAAGTTTAAGTTCTTCAATTTTTTGAGGACTAGCCTTTAAGATCTGAATTTGTAAAGGAGAAATTTCAAATTGTTCTCCCTCCTGAGGGATTCTGTTAAGATAACTTATAATTAAGCCAGAAATGGTTTCAAAATCACCTTTAGGTAATTCAATTTTAAAATATTTTTCTAGTTTTCTTATTTTAGTAGTGCCAGGAAGAATAAGCCATCCTTCTTCATCAAAAACAAAACTCTTTCTATCGTTGAAAAAAATTTCTTTCAGTACATTTCCCAAACATAAAATTCCTGTAAATTCAGACCATTCATCTACTACAAAGGCTATTTTTAAATTTTTTTCCATCAATTTTTCTATAGCCAAAAGAATAGGAAGACTTTCTGGAAGCACTAAAGGTGGTTCGATAAAATCTTGCCAATTGAATTCTTTTTTCTCAAATCCTAAAACAAGTTTTTTTAAACTTATATAACCTATAAACTGATCTAAACTTTCCTTATAAACAGGATAAAAATAATGAGGATGTTGAAAAATTATCTTTTTTATCTCTTCCCAGTTAAGAGAAACTTCTAAACCAATCAAATCACTCCTTGGCAAAGTAAAGTCTCTTACTTCTAAGTTTTTCAGATTAAAGATTTCTAAAATAAACTGTTCTTCAAAAGAAGAAAGTACTCCTTCTTTTTTAAGGTCTTCTAGAAACTTTTCTAACTCCTCTTTTATTTCAAAAAAACTTTTAGACTTTCTTTTAAAGAGAGACTTAAAAACTTCCCAAACAGAAGATTCTTCCATTTTATATTTTATTAAAAACTTTTAAAAAGAAAATATATTCTGACTCTCTAAGTAGTTAACATAATCTTTTACAGCATCTTCAAGTTCCCACATGGTATTATTATAACCTACTTTTCTCAATTTGTTAATGTCAGCCTGAGTAAAATACTGATACTGAGTTTTTAAGTTTTCAGGCATTTCAATATATTCAATTTCAATTTTTAAATTTAGAGCTTCAAAAACAGCCTTTGCCAAATCGTTAAAAGAACGGGCCTTACCAGTCCCCACATTAAAAATACCTTTTAAATGAGGATTTTCTAAGAAAAACAGTGTAACCTTTACAGCATCTTTAATGTAAATAAAGTCTCTTAGTTGTTCCCCGTGTTCAAAGTCAGGATGATAAGACTTAAATAACCGAATTTTTCCTTCTTTCTTAACCTGTTCATAAGCTTTTAAAACTAAACTTCTCATTTCTCCCTTATGAAATTCTCGTTCTCCAAAGACATTAAAATACTTAAGACCTACCACTTTATTTAAAAGACCGTTTTGATAAAGCCACAAATCAAAAAGATGTTTAAAAAAACCATAGGGATTAAGAGGTTTAAGCTTTGGAAGTAAAGCTTCTTCGTCAGAAAAACCTAAAGAACCATCTCCATAAGTAGCAGCTGAAGAGGCATAGATAAAGTGAATATTATTTTCTATAGCGAAAAGAGCTAAAGTTTTAGAATATTGGTAATTATTTTTGTAGAGATAAAACAAATCTTTAACTGTAGTATCGCTACAAGCTCCTAAGTGGATAATTGCAGAAACTTCTTTAAAATTTCCCTTTTGAATAAAGGCTAAAAAGTCCTCCTTGTCTAAATAATCTAAAAATTTTAGCCCTACTAAATTTTTCCATTTAATACCTGAAGTTAAATGGTCTACAATTAAGATACTATCTTCTCCTTTTTCGTTTAAGGCTAAGACCAGATTAGAACCTATAAATCCAGCTCCACCAGTAACTACTATTTTAGTTTTTTTCAATAATACCTCCCCTTGTTTTTAAAAAAAAATTATAATATATAAAGCAAGCATTTACAAATAACTACTGCTAAGTATTTTTGGTAATAATTTTTATAAAAAATTCAAGCAAGTCTAATATCATATGGACTTATACATCTTCTTGACAAAATACAGTTTTTAAACTATATTTTTGTAATATAAGAAGCCGAGGTGGCGGAATTGGTAGACGCGCTGGCTTGAGGGGCTAGTGGACATGAGGTCCGTGCGGGTTCGAGTCCCGCCCTCGGCACCATTTTATTTATTTCCCCTCTTTAGGATTTAAAATTTCTTGTAAACTTTCTCCTAAAAGTGTAAAAGCTAAAACTGTAATTAAAATAGCTAAACCTGGAATTACTGAAAGCCACCAGGCAATTTCTAAAGTTTCCTTTCCTTCTATAAGGATATTTCCCCACGAAGGAATAGGAGGCTGAACCCCTATTCCTAAAAAGGAAAGAGCAGATTCAATTAAAATGGCATGCCCCATACCCAGAGAAGCTGAAACTAAAATAGGAGGAAAAGCATTTGGTAAAAGATGTTTAAAAATTATTCTTAAAGTACTTGCTCCATAAAGTTTGGCTGCTAAGATAAACTCTCTTTCCTTTAAAGACAGAATCTCAGCTCTCACCAAACGAGCAACTCCCATCCAGCTTGTAATTCCAATTACTATCATTATAGTTAAAATAGAAGGCTCTAAATAAGCCACCACTGCTAAAATAAGAAAAATAGTAGGAAAGCAAAGCATAATGTCAATAAATCTACATATAATCAAGTCAATTACCCCACCAAGAAATCCTGCTAAAGCTCCTAAAAAGGTGCCTAAAGTAGTAGAAATTCCTACAGCTACTAAACTTACCTCTAAAGAAATTCTTGTAGCATAAATTACTCGACTAAAAACGTCTCTTCCCAAAAGGTCTGTTCCAAAGGGATGTTCCAAGGAAGGTGGTAGTAAAATCTCATCAACTCTAATCTCAAAAGGGTCGTAGGGAGTTATATATGGGGCAAAAAGAGCCAAAATAATTAAAATTAGAATAGTACTTAAAGAAAAAATAGCTGTTTTATGTTTGAAAAGCTTTTTCATTCTTTTTTTCCTAATTTAATTCTGGGATCAGCCAAAGCATAACCTATATCTGCTAAAAAATTACCTAAGAGGGTTAGTAAAGAAACTAAGAATAAATTTGCCATAATCACAGGGTAGTCTCTTGACATTACAGCTTGCCACATTAGTTGTCCTATTCCAGGAATTCCAAAAATAGTTTCAAAAATTACGCTTCCTCCTATAAGACTAGGAAGAGAAAGCCCTAAAAGGGTTATAAGAGGTAGAAGGGCATTTCTCAAAGCGTGCTTATAAATAACAATTTTTTCAGGAAGTCCTTTAGCCCTTGCAAAAAGAATGTAGTCTGCTTTTAGCACCTCGTACATAGAATTTCTTATGTATCTTGAAAAACCAGCTATTCCACCAAAAGTAGCTACAAAAAGGGGACATATAAGATGTTTAGTCCAATCCCATACCTTTTCCCAAAAACTCATCTCTGCATATCCTATTACCGAGTGAAGTCCAGAAATGGGTAAAATCTGAAGTTTTACTCCAAATAGCATCATGAGAAGAAGTGCTAACCAAAAACTTGGCATAGAGTAACCTATAAAGGTAAAAAAAGTAATAAAACGGTCCATCAAACTTCCAGCTCGAACAGCTGAAAAAACTCCTAATGGAATACTAAAAACTAAGATAAAAAAAAGAGAAAGTGAATTTATAAGTAAAGTAACTGGAAGTCTTTCTTTTATCTTATCCCAAACTGGACGCTGGTCTAAAGAAAATGACCTACCAAAGTCAAGTTTAACAATTCCTTTTAACCACTTTAAATACTGAACATACCAAGGTTTATCAAGTCCGTACATCTTTACCAGTCTTTCTCTATATTCAGGAGTAATCTTAGGACTAAACTCAGTTAAAGGACTTAATGGACCACCTGGAGCTAGGTGAATGGTGGCAAAACTTATAACCGTAATTCCCCATAAAGTTATAACTAGAGTAAACAGTCTTTTTAATAAGAAACTGAACACCTTTTTCTTTCTGCTTCAGAAGGTTTTAAGTAAAAAGGTAAAACTTCTTCACCAGTTTTTAACTCAGCTGAACCTTTTATTAATTTATAATAGGCAACTCTACTCAACAAACCCGGGCTTAAATTAATAGGAATTTCGGGTTTCAAAAAAAATTCTCGCAACTCTTTTTTTAAAAAAGCTTCCCATTTTTCTAAAGTTTCACTTAAAAATAAGGTTTTTTCCTTGATAAACTCTTTTATCCTTTCTAAGGGAATACAACAAGGACTTACTTCTGTAACAAGCTCAAAATTTTTCCATCTGTAAAGAGCAAAGAAAACTTCTTGAGTGTAGGCATCAACTAAACAGGCTAAAGGCAGTTCTACACCTAAAAAGTTAAAAGCAAGAGCTTCTAAACTAGTTATGCCTATAACAGGTCTTTGGTGTACTAAATCTAAAGCTTTTAAAACAGACATCCCAATTCTAAGTCCTGTAAAACTTCCTGGACCAAGATCTATAACATAAAAATCTACTTCTCCCAACGAAAATGGATATAAGTTTTCTAAAAACTTTAAGGTTTTAAAAATAATTTTAGAATAAGATTCTTTACTTGTAAGAAGGACTTCTACTAAGACCTTTTTTTTAAATAGAGCAATTCCTCCGGTCCTGCCGGAAGTTTCTATAGCCAAAATTAAGGAGTTTTCCATCCACTCAAAAGTCTCAAAATGTCATTATAAAAAACAGCTATACTTAAAGCTATAATTAAAACCAAACCAATCTTAAAAATAATTTCTTGAGTTTTTAAGGATATTGGTTTTCCTCTCAAAGCTTCTATTCCAAAAATTACTAAATAACCTCCATCAAGCATAGGTAAAGGAATAATATTAATAATTCCCAAATTTATAGAAAGAAGAGCGGCAAAAGAAATTAAAGCTATTAAGCCTAAACGAGCCGTATCACCAGCTATTTTACCTATAGTTAATGGCCCTCCCAAAGTGGAAAAAGGAAGTTCCCCGGTAATAAGCTTAAAAATAGCTTTGAAAGTCAAGACCGTAATCTGAAAAATCTTTTCAAAGGCTAAGAAAAAAGCCTCTAAGGGATTATACCGTTTAAATTCAAATTGAGAAACTGCTTTTATACCTAAAAAAGGCACCATAGTTTTCTGTCCAAAAATATTAAAACCTTCTTTAAATTCTGGTTCCACCACAAAGTTTAAAATTTGGTTATCCCTTTTGATTTTTAACCTAATAGGTCCTTTTATATCTTTTTGTCTTAAAACCAGCAAAATTTCTTCAAAAGATTTTATTTTTTTTCCATTAATTTCTAAAATTTCATCTCCTTGTTGAAGACCTGACTTTTCAGCTGGTGAATTAGGTAAAACTTCTCCTATTTTAGATGGAGCATAGTACACTCCTACTGTAGTAAAAAGAAACCAAAAAATTAAAAAAGCAAAGATAAAGTTAGCTAAAGGCCCTGACAAAACAATTAAAGCTTTTTGCCATGGTTTTTTAAAAGCAAAAGCCTTGTCTGTTTCCACTATACTAGAAACACTTTCAGGGTGTTCTCCATAAAGTTTTACATATCCTCCTAAAGGTATAACGGAAATTTTGTATTCGGTATCTTTACCTTTTATTCCGATTATTTTTGGCCCAAAACCTAAAGAAAAAGTTTCTACCTTAACTTTCATCAACTTAGCAGCCAAAAAATGTCCCAACTCGTGAACTAAAATAAGGATCCCTATCACAAAAATTGCTGAAATTAGGGTTAGAATCATAATCTCTGTTCTATTAAATTTTTAGTAAATTTACACACTTCCTGATGAAGAATTAAAATATCTTCTAATTCCTCTTTTACTTGAAAATTTATTTTAAATTCTTTTAAAGTTTTCTCAAGAAAATAAGAAATTTTGTCAAAAGTTATTTTTTTTTCTAAAAAAGCAGAAACTACTACTTCATCTGCAGCTTCAAGAATTAAAGGAGCGAAATTTCCTTCCCTTGCAGCTTCGTAAGCAAGTCGTAAGCAAGGAAACTTTTTAAAATCTGGTTTTTCAAAAGTAAGAGTTCCAATTTCTTCTAATTTGAGCTCTTTAACCGGAAGTTTTAACCTTTCGCCTTGGTTTAATGCGTAAGCAATAGGAATTTTCATGTCTGGATAACTTAAGTGAGCTATATAACTTCCATCTTTTAATTTCACCAGAGCATGAACTACAGATTGAGGATGAATTAAAATTTCTATTTTTTCTGTAGGAAGGTCAAAAAGCACTTGAGCTTCTATTACTTCAAAGCCTTTATTCATAAGAGTTGCTGAGTCTACGGAAATTTTTACTCCCATTTTCCAGGTAGGATGTTTTATAGCTAATTCTGGAGTAATTTCAGCAAATTCTTCTAAAGGTTTTTTATAAAAAGGACCTCCAGAGGCGGTAAGAAAAATTTTTTCTATATTAGAAACTGTTTCTTTTTGCAAAAGTTGAAAAAGAGAGGAATGTTCACTATCTACCGGTATAATTTGAGCTCCTGTTTGTCTGGCTATTTTTTTTAAAAGTTCACCAGCACATACCAAGCTTTCTTTATTTGCTAAAGCCACAAGTTTCCCGTTCTTTAAGCCATAATAAACAGGAATCAATCCTTTTATTCCTGAAATCCCCACAAGTAATAAATCAACTTCAGATAAACTGGAAAGTTCTTTCAATCCTTCGTCTCCCCATAAAATTTCGGCAGAATAATCTAAACCCTTCTTAAGCTTTTCAGCTAGCTCAGCACTTTCTACCACCAAGTAAGGAACTTTAAATTTATTTGCCAAGTTTTTTAACAATTGAATGTTAGATTTGGCTGAAAGTCCTATAAGTTTAAATTTTTCAGGATAATTCTGTACCACTTCAAGAGTAGCCATTCCAACAGAACCAGTTGCTCCAAAAATTACCAGCTTTTTCATTGATTTTTTTCTTTAGGAGGAAGAGGTAAAGAAGGAGATGAAGGAGAAGTAGTTTGAGTTGTAAGAGTAGAAGGACTTTCTATCGGCGTAGGTGGAGGACTCACCGTTGAAATAGCTGACCTATGCTTCTCGGTAGAAATCCTGGTTAAAAGTAAAGAATTTATAAAAAATAAAATTACTAACACTATAGTTACTTTATTTAAAAAATTACCTGGCCCTTCTCCTCCAAAAATTGCTTCAGCCCCTCTAAAAACAGCTCCATACTCAGAACCTTTGGTCACATTAATTAAAACTATAAGCACAATTAAAATAGCTAAAATCAATTGAAAAATTATTAAAAGAGTATCCATTTTTTACTTCCTTTTTTAAGTATTTTTACTTATCGTTTTTATTTATACGAAACAATTCTGCCCCAGGTAAACTTCCTACAGGTTCTGAAAGAAACATTTCTCCATTTTTAATCCAGTTTTTAAGGATTTCTGCTATTTGACGAGCTTTATAAAAGCTAGATAAAGGTACACTAGGTACTCGTTTCCCAAGAATATTAATTTCTCCACTTTTAAGTTCTGCATAACTTACTATTCCATAATTTCTTTTTATCCCATTAGGATAATCGTAAGAATAATCAACTACGGGAGCAAAAAGGTCTTCATCAGAAAGTCCTGCCCACTCAGCTATTTCCTCATTAAGAATAGGAATAGGAATACCTAATCCCACAGCCAAGGAACATCCATAACCTATATGACTTGTTCCTACAAGCCACTCCGGACTCATCTCTTTCAAATTCCCCAGAACCATAAGGGTAGCTGCTGGGAAAAGGGGAGCACCTTTCGGAGTTCTTTTAACTTCCATTTTATGCTGTGTTCCTGCATAAATTACATAACCTTTGGCTCCTCCCAAAAAAATTTGCGTACCAATACCAATGGTTTTTAAATAAGGATCCTTAAAAAGAGGAGAAAGACATCCTGCAGTAGCATAATTAGCATTTCCAAGATGAGGCTTCAAAACCCCCATATAAGTATATAAAATTTTATCTGAAAGATTAATAGCTACATTGTAATTTTGATAAGCATTACGAGGATTACATAAAATGGCATTGGTAAGGTCATGAATGGTAATTTCTTTTTCTAAATACTTTCTTGGATAACAGTGGGTTCCATAAGCTGTAGCTCTAAGTAAAACCTTTTTTCCTGCAACCAAATCGTGAATAACATGACCTCCGCCATAACGAAACTGTCCCGGAAAAACTTTATTTAGTGGGTCATCTTCTCGAGGCTCAGTTGCTCCTATATAAATATCTACAGCTGCAAGCCCTGCATAAGCAGGAACATCGTTTAACCATACCCTGTGAGCTTTAATGGTGGGAACAGTGTGCCCAAAGTTAATAAAAGCTCCAGAAGAACACATGGGAGAAAAAGTACCTGTAGTAACCACATCTACTTCTTTAGCAGCTTGAACCGGACCTACCTCTTTTACCAGTTTAGAAAACTCTTCAGCCGTAAGAACTACTACTTCCCCTTTTTCTATTTTTTTGTTTATTTCTTTTACAGTTCTTAAAACTTTTTTCTTCTCACTCATAGCTTATAAACTTTTTAGTCTATGATAGAAATTACTTTATGCCCTAAAATTTCAAGTTCTAAAGCTATCTTTTCCAAAGCTATCTTTTCCAATCTTATAAAATAAACCTTTTTACCCTCTAGGTTAGTTTCCATTCCTATAGAAATAATTTTACCCCCATTCTTTTTAAGAACCTCAAGGACTTCATCTAAATTATCCTCCTTAGGAATAACATCTAGCCTTGAAGAAGACCTTAGAAGTCCCATAATTTCAATAAAAGCCTCTACAATGTCTGTAACCGTTATAATTCCAACTAACTTTCCGTTTTTTACCACAGGAAGTCCACCTACTTTATACTTATAAATAATTTTAGCCACTTCGTCTATAGAAGTTTCAGGCTCTACAGTAAGAGGATTCAAAATCATAACCTCTCTCAAAGATAAATGAAGTTTCTCAGGCGACAAATACGGTCTTAAACTACTTTCTGTAACAAGTCCTACAAGATTTCCTCCTTCAACTACAGGAAGATGTCTTATAGAATGAATTTTCATAAGCTGTAAAGCATCTTCTACAGTTTGATCAGGAGTAACAGTTAAAACATTAGTAACCATCCAATTTTTAACTTTCATACTGATCACCTATTTTTAAAAACAAACTATAACACAAAATTTTTAAATTACCAATGATAAAAAAGATTTTTTTTAAAAAAGACTTTAAAAAATTTTAAGAATTTTCACCCCAGAAATTACTTTCATCCATTTGCTTCAATTTTTTTAAGGCTTCTTGTCTTTCCTTCTCGTACTTTTCCACCACTTTTTTAAAAACTTCAAGGTCTTTAGGCTTCCACATACCAATTTTAACTCCCTCTATGATCAAATCGTGAACAGCCTTTTCAATAGCTTCTTGAACTGCCATCTCTACAGGTTCATTAGAGGCTATTCCTGCTTCTATTTCAAGAAGTCTGTTTAATCTTACGAACCTAAAAAAGCCTGCTGAAAGTTGCTGAGAAAGAATAACCTTAGTAGTCTGAACGGTTTTTAGTATAGCTCCGTTTTTAACAGAAACTGCTCTTAAATACACAGTAACCCTGTCAATTCTATATTGAGCAGAACCTCCAGCTCCAAAATATTTAGCTCCAAATCCTCCTGAAACAATATTAGTATCGTAACCAATTATTCCACCTTCTAAAATAACTCCTGCATAAATTAAAGGCTGTAAAACTTTACTAGTTGCTTCTTTAAGCTTTTCATCCGTATACTGCTGTCCCATCTGTAAAATGATTTTTCTCTCCTGAAGAAGATTGGCAAGATTTTCCCTTTCTACAGGAATAAACCAACCACTGTCTTCTAAAGCTTTAATAAGAATAGCCGTGGCACCTTGAGTTACTGCTGTAGAAAAATTAGTTGAAGTAGTAGGAGGCTTATACTGTCCAGTTTGGTCTCTAAATTTATATACTGCAACTGGAACTTGTTTTTCGGGAGGAGGTAAACTTATTAAGTCCTTATGAACAGAGGTTATGTATTCTGTTCCACTCATAGCTTTTTCATAGAAAGGAGAATACATAGGTCCAGCACATCCTCCCAGCCCTAAGGCTAAAGCTAAAAAAATACTTCCATATTTTATTTTACTTTTCATATCTCCTCTCCTAATTAAATTTTTTTAATAATTACATAACCTTAGGAACTTCTAAAGTAGTTGCCTGTCCAGTGGAAATATCTGTAATGGTAAAGACATAATTTTCTCCAGTAGGGTCATATTCGATCCTAAAATTTCCTATAGTATAAGTCATAGGTTTATTAGGAAGTTGATTATCCTCTCCAAAAAGTTGGTCTAATATGTAATCTGACATTCTATATAAAAGCTGGTTAGTAAAACTTTCGGTAAAACGCTCAATAATAGTTTTTGGTTTAAATAGACCTGTGCTTTTTTTAGTAAAAATGTTTTGCATTTGAGCACTTTGAAGATAAAAAGAACCATAAAGAGGGTTTCCTCCAAAAGAAGGATTACTAAATTGAAAAGTAAGCTCTGAAGCTTTAGAATTCTTAAACCCAAAACTTAGAATCCAAATTAAACTTAAAAAAAATAGTAAATTTTTCATATCTTACCTCCTACATAAACTTATGCTCCTCTTCCAAATATTTCTGATACTGAAGGTAATTCATAAAATAGTTAAAAACCATCTGAACAGCCTCTTCAGCTTTAGCATCTATATCTTCTAAACGAGGCTTAAGTATGGTATAATAAACTAAAGTATCTTCTACATACACAAAAATCTGAGTTCCAAAGCGAGGGTCTGTATGTTCATCAATAGAAATATTTAAGTTTTCTGTTCCAGGTGGATACTCCCACAAATTAACAAAGACCTCGTAAAAATCTCTTCCTATTTTAGTTTTAGTTTTATCCAAAATTAAACCTGAAAAGGTTAATTCTCTTTCTTGCGAAAAGGCTCCTTTCAAAAAAATTCCTAAAATAAAAAAAGACATCAAAATTAAAATCCAATTTTTCATGAATTACCTTCAGAAGTTAAAATTCTATAAAAAATAAGTCTCTCTCTTTCGTCAAAAACTTGAACTTCTATAAGGTAAAAATCATCACTTTTAACTCCTAAAAAAGCTATCATAGGTTTAGCTCTTTCATTAGGTAAAAGCTTCACTTTTTTACTTTGCAACATACTGGATTTACCTGTTTTTCCAACTTTTTCAATTTTTACTATTATCTTAAATTCTCTATTTTCAGGAGAAAGATTGTAACAGTCGGTATAAACCTTTAAAAATCCCTTATTTCTTTCTACTTCAAAGTTTATTTCTATAGGAATTTTTTCTATACCTTTACTTTCTAATAAGAAATAGTAAAAAAATAAAAAAATTAACCATAAAAAGACTAATTTCATATTTTCTCCTAATATTGGTAAATAATTGCTGAATTTCCATTTCCCTGCTGGACAATGGTGCTTCTGTATCCAGAACCTCCAGCTACTCCCTGATATTGATAAGCCTGATTGTTAGAACCCATTTGCACAATTATAGCGGTATTGTAATCAGTATACTGATACTGAAAAGCTTGATTGTTAGAACCATCTTGAAGAATGTAGGCCTGGTTGTAATTCCCCCACTGTTTTTGTTCTGCAAAATTGGTTATTCCCTCTTGAGAAATCAAAGCTAAATTTGAAATTCCGTATTGATATTGAAAAGCTTCATTTTGACTTCCGATTTGAGAAATTATTGCCTTATTTAAGAGTCCTTCTTGGTTAATTTCTGCGATATTACTATTTCCTTTCTGATAAATAAGGGCTATCTGAGAAACATCTGAATTGACTGGTCCGGAAACCTCAAAGTCTAAAGCAAAATCTATATTAACGGAAACATCCAGAGCTTGATTTATTTGACGCTGAGGAAAAACATCATCTACCTTTAAATCTAAAGAAGATTGAGCATAAGAAAAAGAACTTAAAGAGAGACTTAAAACTAAAGAAAAGAAAAGTTTAAAAGATTTCAATTAAACCTCCTACTTTATAAGGGGAGCAAAATTGCCCCCCTTAAGTATTTTACTGCTGAGTAATAGAACCTACATTGCCATTTCCGAATTGAGTTATGATAGCTGAAGCTGCTACATTTTGAGTAATAGTAGCAGAATTTTCACTACCAATCTGAAAAGTAAGAGCTGTAGCTCCTCCTACATTTTGGGTTGTAGAAGCAGTATTCCCATCACCATTTTGATAAATGAGAGCAAAACTTGCACCTGTCTGAGAAATTGTAGCCTGGTTTTCATCTCCGGCCTGGACAATTACAGCTTGCTCGCAACCTTGATAGTTACAAAGTTCTTTAGGTAAGTCTAAACATACATCAAAGTCAAGGTTTAAATCTACTCCAATGTTAGCCTCATAAGGTTGATTAACTTTACAATCATCACCTTGACATGGTGGATTCCAGAAACCAAAAGATGTTCCAACCATTAAACCTAAACAACCTAATGCTAAAGCGACTTTTTTAAACATAGCACCCCTCCTTTAAGTTTTTTGTTTTTTTACTGCTATCCCCTTTTGGGGTATCTAAAACTTTTTTCATTTTTTTTTCATTCTCTTTAATGGTTTTTGTAGTTTTCATCTTAAAACTAAGTCTACAAAAAGTTCTGAAAAGGAAAATTCACTAAAAGTTTTAAAAAGAAGCTTTAAAAGTTTTAAATAAAAAGTATAAGATTTTATAAAACTAAAGTTTTAAAACTAACGATTAAGTTTTTTTAAGTTTTAAAACTTTTTTGATAGGTTTTAAAGGAAAGATAGAAGTTTCTTGATTAATTTGCTCTCTTTCTTTCCCCATAACGGAAAAGTAAAGTTTGATAAGTTGATTTCTGCTTTTAATACCTATTTTCTTGAAAATATGATTTAAATGGGCCTTGACCGTTTGTTCAGAAATAGAAAGCTTAACAGCTATTTCCTTATTGGTAAATCCATCATAGATTAAGTTAACAATTTTTCTTTCCTGAGAAGTTAAAACTTCGAATCCCTTTTTGGTAGAAAAATTATTATAATTTTCGCAGATCTTTTTTATAAGGTTTTTACTTATCCAGACCTCGCCTTTTAAAACTACTTCAAAACACTTACAAAGAAGCTCTAAAGACATATCGTAAGGTAAAATTCCAGAAAGTTTGTAATATAAAAACAAAAAAATGGTCTCCTCTTCCAGTAACCCGTCATCTAAAAGAAGCTTTTTTGAAACTGAAAATTCTTCTGGCTTACACTCCCTTAAAGCGCTTTTATCAAAAATTATTAAATCGTAAACCTTCTGTTCTTTTGGAGTAATATCAACTCTAAGTTCAAATTTATTTTTCAAGACTTGAGAATTAGTAAGAAAAAAAGAAAAGGACTCAGCTAATAACTTATGTTTAACATTAATAAGCAAATCCAGTTTTTTCAATTTTATACCTCCTACAATGTTTAATTTTTATATAAAAAATAATAACTTTTTTCCTTAAAATCCTGTCACCTTATAGTATTTATTTTGTCACCAAACACTGGTGACTAAAGCAAAATTAGAATATTTTAAAATAAAGTTTATAATTAAAAAAAATGAAAAACCTTTTAAGTTTAACAATTATTATTTTTTGGTTAACCTCCTTTCCACTTCAAGGTTTTCTCTTACCTCAAAAGGAATGGTTTTTTTGGTTTTTATTTTTTCATTTTATAGGTTATATAGTAATTTTTTTACATTTTGAATGGTTTAAAAAGTTTAATTTTTTTCCTTTTTTTATTATAATAAATGCACTTTTAACAGCTTTGTTTCCATTTTTATCAGATGTTTTAAAACTGTATAATTTAATTCTTTTAGGTTTGCTCTCTCCTTTAACAATTTTAAAAACACTTTTTTTGTTAAAGGAAAAAGGAAGCTCCTATTTACCTTATACAGGACTTATCTTAGGAAATGTAGTTACCCTTACTTGTCAATTTCTTCCCTTACCGAATGTTTATTTTTATTTTTTTCTTGGAATCTGTTTAATTTCTCTTTACTTTTTTAAAAACCCTGTTATTCATTTCAGTGAAAAGGACTTTTCATTTTTTAACCTAAAAGATTTAATTTATCTTTTTTTATTTATTTTTGTTTTTTATTTTTCTGGGAGTTTAATTTATCTTTGGATAGAAAAAAACTTTTATCAGCAACTTTTAAGTTGGGCAGCTTTGGTGTTATTTTACAGTTTAGGAATACTTTTAAGTATTTTTATAAAAAAGAAAAATTTACTTCCTTATAAAGAAATTTTTATTTTAGGTATTGTATTTCTTGCCATTTCTAAAGCTTTTTTCCATCTTGAAAGTCAAAAAATCATATTTTTAGCTCAACTTTTTGTTTTTTTAGCTTCAGGTTTTATGGATTTTATTACTCTTTATTTTTTTATAAATTTTTTCCCAACTCCTAAACTTATACCTCTTCTTTATGCTTTAATAAGCTTAGCACTTTTTTTAGGACATATTATATTTAAATATTCAATTCTTTACCAAAGAGAGTACATTCCTAGTTTTTTAACTTTCCTTGCTCTTCTAAGTTTTATTTTTTTATACAAAACTAAAATAGAAGAAAAAAAAGAACTCTTAAAAGAGGAAAAATCTGAAGAAAAGTTAAGCTTAAATTTAACTCCCGAAATTTTAAAAGACAAAATAAACTCAGTTCTAAGCTATAATTTAGAAAAACCAATAACTTCAAGAGAAAGTGAAGTTCTTTTTTATCATATTATAGAAGGCAAAAATCTACAAGAAGTTGCTAAAATTTTAAGAATTTCCCGCTCCTCAGTAAGAGAATATCTAAAAAGAGCTTCCATTAAACTTGGATGTTCAGTTTACGAGTTATCTAATAAAATTAAAGAAATTCTTTCTTAAATTTTCCCCTTTTTTTGGGCTACACAATAAATTCCCCCTTCTTTAATTCCGGCTAAAAGACACTCACCACAAGAAATACATTGGGCCTTTCTTAAATCTCCCTCTTTCCACCTTTTAATTAAACTGGGTTCAGAAATCAAGGGTCTTGAAAAGGAAACCAAGTCTGCGTATCCTTTCTCTAAAAGTTCATTGGCTACTTCAAAGCTTCTTATACCTCCAACTACTGCTATAGAAATTTGAGAGACTGCTTTTTTAATTTCTAAAGAAAGTTCTTTATGATAGGCTTCCTTTTGAGGAGCATCGATATTTGCTCTCATAGGTTTTTTTTCTTTAGAGGCTGGAGACCCTCCAGAAACCTCAATAAGGCTAATTCCCCAATTTTCAAGCCATTTAGATACCTTCACCGCTTCTCTTATAGAAAAACCGCCTTCTAAAAAGTCGTCTCCATTAAGTTTTATAAAAAGCGGATAATCTTCTCCTACCTTTTCTTTTATAGCTAAAATAACTTCTTTTAAAAACCTGGTCCTATTTTCCAAGCTTCCTCCGTATTCGTCTGTTCTTTTATTAGTAAGAGGGGATAAAAATTCGTTAATCAAATATCCGTGAGCTCCGTGAAGCTGAATAGCATCAAAACCGGCTTTTTTAGCCCTTTCAGCTGCAAGAGCAAAATCTTCTATCACTCTTTTTATGTCTTCTTTTTTCATCTCTTCAGGTATTTCTCTATAGCTTGGAAATTCTATAGCAGAAGGAGCAATAGGTTTAAGTCCTGAGGTTCTTCTGTCAGCTTGCCCTCCACAGTGAACAAGTTGAACTGCTATAACTCCTCCCTTAGCATGGACCCTATCTACCATTTTTTGAATGGAGTCTATATTTTCATCCTTATGAAGTCCCATCATACCTGGAAGTTGTTGGCCTTCGGGACTAACATAAGTATAACCCGTAATTATTAATCCCACTTCTCCTTCAGCAAGTTCCTCGTAAAGTTTAACGAGTTTTTCGGTTGGTTTTCCATCTTTATCACACATTCCTTCCCAGGTTGCAGACCTTATGGTTCTATTTTTAAGTTCTAAATTCCCCAAGCTTATTTTTTCAAAAAGTTTACTCATAATTTTCTCCCTCCCTCTTTACTTTTTTAAAGAAAATTTTAAACTTAAAAAAATTAAAAAACAAGTTAAAAAATTAAAAAACTACTTAAATAATATATGTTAAGCAAAAGAATAATTGTTTGTTTAGATGTAAAGGACGGAAAAACTACTAAGGGAATAAAATTTAAAAACAATGTAGAAGTAGGAGACCCGGTAGAAATGGCTGAAAAGTATTATTTTGAGGGAGCAGATGAAATTGTGTTTTATGACATTACTGCCAGTGCTGAGCACCGAAATATTATGATTGATGTAGTTAGGAAAACTGCTGAACGTATCTTTATTCCTTTCTCAGTAGGCGGAGGTATTAAAAGTTTAGAAGATATGAGAGAGGTTTTACTTGCTGGAGCAGAAAAGGTCTCTGTAAACACAGCAGCAGTATTAAATCCTAAGTTGATTTATGAAGGAGCTAAAGCTTTTGGTTCCCAATGTATAGTTCTTGGAATGGATGTAAAAAAAGTTGAAGCCTCATCTAAAATTCCTTCGGGATACGAAGTTTGGATAAAAGGTGGAAGAGAACCTATGGGAATTGATGCAGTGTGGTGGGCAAAAGAGGCTGAAAATCTTGGAGCAGGAGAGATTTGCTTAAATTCTATTGATGCTGATGGAACTAAAGAGGGTTACGAATTAACTATTACTCAGATGATAGCTGAAACCGTAAATATTCCTGTTATTGCTTCAGGGGGTGCAGGAACTCCTGAACATCTATATGAAGTTTTAACCAAGGCTAAAGCTGATGCAGCTCTTATTGCTTCTATGGTTCATTATGGAATGTACACTATAAAAGAAATTAAAGAGTACTTAGCTAAAAAAGGAGTGAAAGTAAGATTAAAGTGGTAACTTTTTAAACTTGTTCCAAATTTTGATAAAATTTTTTTCTAAATATTATAAAAAGAAAAAATACTAAAAGAAAGACTAAAGAAAGAATAAAGATTTTGTAAGGTTTTCCTTCAAAAATTATATCTCCCTGCATAGCAAGGGCTAAGGTTCCAGGAATTCTTCCTAAAATACATAAAGATAAAAAGATCTTAAAAGGCATGGGTAAAAGCCCTAAAAGATAGTTAAGTAAATCTTTAGGGAAACCGGGAAAAAGATATAAAAGAAAGACCCCTGTAGCCCCATGTTTTTTAAAAACCTTTTTAAGTTTTAAATAGTAGGAATGTTTTTCGTATTTAACTAAAAAATTTTTTTTAAAAAAGCGGGCTAAAAAAAAGGCTACAGTAGAACCAAAAATTATTCCAACTAAACTTAAAAAAAATCCTTTAACTGTTCCAAAAAGAAAGCCTGCCACAAAACCTGTTGCTTCTCCTGGAATAGGAGCCACAACTACTTGAAGGGCTTGCAAAAAAATAAAAATTAAAGCACCTAAAATAGGATGATGATTTACAAAGATTCTCAACTTCTCCCGGTCTTGCCAAAAAGATAAAAGGTTTTCCATTTTTAAAAAATTTTATTTAAAACTTCGTAAACTTTTTTACATTTAATTATCTCTATTTTAAGTTCTTCTTTTTTAAAGTTAAATTCCGGGACAAAAGCTCTTTGGAATCCTTTCTTCTCAGCTTCTCTAATTCTTAAAAGTATATCTCTTACAGGTCTTAGTTCGCCTGAAAGACCAACCTCTCCAACAAAAAGCGTTTTATCAGGAATTTCTTTTTCAAGTAAACTACCAACCAAAGCCACCGCTACAGCTAAATCTCCACTTGGTTCAAAAATTTTGAGACCTCCTGCTACTTTAACATAGATGTCTTGTTGAGAAAAGTTGAATCCCAATTTTTTTTCTAAAATAGCTACTATTAAAGAAAGTCTTACTGGATCAAATCCTACTGCTGTTCTTCTGGGAATAGCTAAGTAACTCTTGCTAACCAGTGCTTGAACTTCTACCAAAAGTGGTCTTGTTCCTTCTAAAACACAAAAGACAGCTCCTTCTCCTCTGCTTAAAAAAAGGTCCTCATATTGAGAGTGAGAAACAAGTCCCCTTTCAGTCATAAGAAAAACCCCTACCTCATTTACTGCTCCAAATCTGTTTTTTACAGACCTTAAAATTCTAAAACCTGTTTCTCTTTCTCCTTCAAGATAAAGCACCACGTCTACCAAATGTTCTAAAACCTTAGGCCCTGCAATAAGGCCCTCCTTAGTTATGTGTCCTACTAAAAAAACAGTAAGTTTTTTTTCTTTAGAGAGCCTCAAAAATACATTAGCACATTCTCTTACTTGAGAAACTCCACCTGCACTGCTTTGAAGTTCGGGAAGATAAACAGTCTGAATTGAGTCCACCATCAATACTTCAGGAGAGATTTTTTCTATAACCTCTAAAATAACATCCATATTAGTGTCTGAGAGAAAGTAAAAATCCTCTGGTACCTTTAAGCGTTCAGTTCTTAGTTTTACCTGTTCAGGAGACTCCTCTGCTGAGACATAAAGCACTCTTAACTTTTTTTTGGATAGATTTCCTGCTACCTGAGTAAGCAGAGTAGATTTTCCAATTCCAGGGTCTCCTCCAATTAAAATCAAAGAAGAAGGAACAATACCTCCTCCTAAAACTAAGTCTAACTCCTCTAAGTCTGTTTTAATACGTTCTTGGGGCTTAGAAATAATCTCTGAAAGTTTAAAAACTTTCAGATTTTCTTTTCTAATTCCTGATTTTTTAATCTTTAACTCTTCTTCAACTAAAGTATTCCATGTTCCACACTCAGGACACCTTCCCAACCATTTTAAACTTCTGTATCCACAATTCTGACAAAAATAAGCCATCTTATTAACTTTCCCCTCTCTTTAAACTAAAAATACCTCTCCATATAGAATAATTTTCGATCTTTCCTATTTTTTCAACTCTTACAGTTTTAATTAGAAAAAAATTTTTTAAGTACTCAGGTTCATCAAGCCACTTTTTAACCAACAAAACTTCTTTTCCTTCTAATTCAGAAATATTTCTCCACAAATGATATTGATTTTTTGGACGACTTTCAAGTTGAACTACATAAACTTTGGGATGAGATTTTAGATAAAAAGCTAAAGAAGATGCTATATCTCTTCCAGAAACTACTAAAGGAATATTTCCATCATAAACTTTTTCTACCTCCTGAGCTAAATATTTCCAACCTAAAAACTTATTTAGTAAAGATGAAACTTGAGGAGAAAAATAATCTTGATTATGTGGCAAAATGTAAATAAAAAGAGATAAAGTAAAAGCTAACAATACATTCAAAAAAATCAAAAATTTTGTATATTTTTTTTGAAAACTCAAAACTATAACAAAAATTAATCCTGGTATAAAAAAAGGTAAAGTCCAATTTAAGTTTAGTTTAATAAAAAAAGAAATTAAAAATAAAAAAAAGAAAATAGGAAAAGAAAAAGTAAAAAAAAGGTTTAAAATTTTAAATTGGAAAATAAAACTTTTATGAATGGGCAAATAATTTTTAAAAATAAAATTTTTTAAAATATTGATATATTTTAAACTAAAAAAAACAAAAACAGGAAACCACAATAAAGAATATCCTACTAAAGTTCCACCCAAAAATTCTAAAAAAGAAAAAAGGTTTATAGTTTTTCTAGTAAAATGTTCCTCAGTATGTTTAAACAAAACAAAATTATGCTGAATATTCCAAATTACATTTGGAAAATATATTAATAAAGAAGTAAAAAGTATTAACCAAGTAGTTTTTATTTTAATTTTTTGTTTATCAAATAAATACAAGTATATAAAAGTTAAAATAATAAAAACAACCATAGTTTGTTTAGTTAAAAGACCAAGTCCTATAAAAAAACCAGTTAAAAAAGCTCTAAAATATGTGGGATTTTCTAAATAAAGAATTAAAAAATACAAAGATAAAGACCAAAAAAAGATAAAAGGAGGGTCTATTGTCATAACAAAGCTATAGATAGTAAATAAAGGAACAAAATTTAAAGTAAATAAAGTCCATCTGGCATAAATTTTTCCAAAATATTTAAAAATTAAAACATAATTAATTAAAATAGTTAAAGTTATAAAAATTAAAGCTGGTAATCTTACTGCGTATTCAGAATTACCTAAAATTTTAGTAGACAAAGCAATAATCCATGCTATCATTGGAGGTTTACTGTAATAACCCCAATCTAAATGACGAGACCAATCCCAGTAATAAGATTCGTCGTATGAAAGTGGAAGTTTAAGTTCTTTTAAATAAAAAAGTTTAGCTAAAAATAAAAGCAAAAGAAATAAACATTCTAAAGTAAAGAGGCTATCCAGAAAAGACTTTTTATTTGAATTTTTTTGAAGCATTTTTAAGAACTAAAGAAATAAAATAGTAAAAAATAGCTCCTATAATTGTACCTAAAAAATAACCACCTAAAACATCTAAAGGAAAGTGATGTCCTAAATATATTCTAGACCATCCAACTAAAACAGCAAATAAAATCCATATAATACTAAAAAGAGGATATAAAAAGGTCAAAAAATAAGAAGCAAATCCAGTATTAGTTGCATGACAAGAAGGGAAACTTAAGGAAGTTTTTTTTGAAAGAGGGCTTTCTAAAAAAATGTATTTATTTTGAGTATAATAATAAAAATTTTTTAAAGTCATAAAAGGTCTCTCTCTATTAAAGAAAGGTTTAATAACTTTTCCACATAAAGAATCTACACATAAAAAACCAAGTCCTAAAAAAAACAAAACTAATAAAAATTTTTTAAAATTATTAACTTTAAAAAATACCAAAAAACTTGTTAAAAAATAAAAAGAATATAAAATATAACTATTACTAAAAATAGGAGCTACAAAGTCAAAAAAATCGTTTCTAAAATAATTTATTTTATAAAATAACTGATAATCGAAATTTAAAATAAAATTTAAAATTTTATTTATCAAAGTATACTTATATTAGCTTTTTTAGCATCTTCTAAGAATCTTTTTAAACCTATTTCAGTTAAAGGATGATAAAGCATTTGTTTAATTACAGTAAATGGAATAGTTATAATATCTACTCCAAGTAAAGCACACTTTCTTACATGGTCAACATGTCTAATACTTGCTGCAATAATTTCTGTCTCAATTCCATAAGTTTCATAAAGATGAACAATTTCTTCTAAAACCGATAAACCGTCATAAGAAATATCATCAATTCTTCCTATAAAAGGAGACACATAGGTTGCTCCTATCTTTCCTGCCACTAAGGCTTGAAGAGGAGAAAAAACCAAGGTTACATTAGTTTTAATTCCTTCTGCAGTTAAAGCTTTAACAGCTTTTATTCCTTCAGGAGTAAAAGGAATCTTTATCACCACATTTTCTCCAAGTTTAGCAAGTTCTTGGGCTTCTCTCACCATACCTTCAAAATCCGTAGCAATTACTTCTAAAGAAACTGGTTTATCTGGAATTTCTCTTAAAATTTCTAACACTGCTTCCTTCCAAGGTTTTCCGGTTTGAGAAAGAAGAGTAGGATTGGTGGTTACTCCTTCTAAAATTCCCCATTCTTTTACCTGTTTTATTTCCTCAATTTTAGCTGTATCTACAAAAATTTTCATAAACCTCCTCCCTCAACTAAGTGATAAATTTTTAACCTTAAAGCCTGGAGTCTAATAAAACCCTCTGCGTCTTTAGGGTTGTAACCTTCTTCTTTATCAAAACTTACCAAGTCTTTATTATAAAGACTAAAAGGGCTTTTTCTTCCGGTAACTATTACATTTCCTTTGTAAAGTTTAAGTCTTATTGTTCCAGTTACTTTTTCCTGAGTTTTTTCTACCATAGTTTTTAAAGTTTGAAACTCAGGAGAATACCAAAATCCGTAATAAATAAGCTCTGCAATTTTAGGAGCAAGCATGTCTTTAAGTCTCATAACCTCGCGGTCTAAAGTAATCTGTTCTAAGGCTCTATGAGCTATATGAAGAATAGTTCCTCCAGGAGTCTCGTAAATTCCTCTACTTTTCATTCCCACAAAACGGTTTTCAACCATATCTATCCGCCCGATTCCGTGTTTACCTCCTATTTCATTTAACTTAGCTACCAAAGCTGCTGGAGTTAATCTTTCTCCATTTACTGCTACAGGATTCCCTCTTTCAAACTCAATTTCGAGATATTCCGGAGTATCAGGAGCTCTTTCTGGAGAAACCGTCATTAAAAACATATCCTCAGGTGGTTCATTCCATAGGTCTTCAAGAATCCCTCCTTCATAACTTACATGAAAAAGGTTAGCGTCAATACTGTAGGGTTTTTCATGAGTTACCGAAACAGGAATTCCCTGTTTTTGAGCATATTCAATGAGTTCTTTTCTTCCCTTAAAGTGCCACTCCCTCCAAGGTGCAATAATTTTAAAATCTGGTGCCAAAGCTGAATAAGTAAGTTCAAAACGAATTTGGTCATTACCCTTACCTGTAGCACCGTGAGCTAAAGCATCAGCTCCTTCCTCTCTTGCAATTCTCACCTGTTCTTTAGCAATAAGGGGTCGTGCAAGAGAAGTTCCCATCATATACCAACCTTCGTAAATAGCTCCCGCCTTTATAGCAAAAAAGATGTAATCTCTTGCAAATTCTTCTTTTAGGTCTTTTATAATTACTTTTTCTGCTCCACACTTTAAACCTTTCTCTTTAATTTCTTCCCAGTTTTCTTTCTGACCAAGGTCTGCACAAAAAGCCACTACCGAACAGCGGTAATTTTCTATAAGCCATTTTAAAATTACCGAAGTATCAAGTCCTCCTGAATAAGCTAAAACTATCTTTTTTACTTCCAAAGCTTTTCTCCTTTATAATCTACCTTAAAAATATTTTTAGATTTTACTCTAAAAGTCTGAGAAAACAAGAGACTTATCCCAACCTCCTCCCAGAGCCTTATATAAAAAAACATAGCTTTTAAGCCTTTCAGCTTCTAGAGACACTAAATTAAGTTTGGCTTTAAGAAAATTCCGCTGAGCATCAAGCACTACTAAATAATCTACCAACCCTTTTTCGTACTTTTTTTCAGAAAGTTTTAAAACTCTCTCAAAAGTTTCTACCTGAGCTTTTTGAAAATTTACTTTTTCAGAAGTAGCTTCTAAATTAGAAAGAGCCTCGTACACTTCTTTAAAAGCTGTTTTAACAGTTTTTACATACTGAAAAAGAGCTTCTTTTTTTTGAGCTTCTTTAAACTCAATTTCACTTTTGATTTTACCTAAATTTATAAGTGGACCTGTTAAAGCAATTCCTAAATTCCAAAAAGTAGCTGAGCTTTTAACAAGATTTGCCAACTCTTCACTTTGAAAACCTGCTACCCCAGTTAAAAAAATTCTAGGAAAGTAAAGAGCTCTGGCTACACCTACTTCAAAATTAGCAGCCCTAAGTCTTTCTTCAGCCTCCACAATGTCTGGCCTTCTTTGTAAAATATCCGAAGGTAGCATAGAGGGAACAGAAGGCAATTTAGGAAATTCATCTTTTACTTCTATTTCCTTTTCAAAAAGTTCTTTAGGACTAAAACCAGTAAGCAAAGCTAAAACAGACTTTATACTTTCTTTTTTGTTTTTAAGGTCTTCTAAAAGAATTTGAACAGCTTCGTATTCAGCCTTAGATTGATTTAACACCAGCTCATCTATGAGACCATTTTTAAATTGGAGTTTTCTAAATTCGTAAATGTTGCGATATTTTTCTAAAAATTCTTGGGCAACTTTAATCTGCTGTTTTAAAGACAAAAGTTCAAAATAAGCAGCAGCTACAGAAGAAATAAGTGAAATCTGAAGGGCATCTCTACCAGCTTTAGTAGCTAAGTAATTAGAAAGTGCAGCTTTTTGTTGAGCTCTAAGCCTTCCCCAAAGGTCAAGTTCATAAGAAACTACAAAAGAAAGAGAAAAAGTTGTATAAGTTCTTCCTCCTAAAGGATTCATAGTTTCTTCGGACAAATGTTCTCTTCTCACTTCTCCTGAGTAAGATACATAAGGATAAAGCTCGGCTCCTGTAGTGCGAAATAAGGACAAAGCTTTCTCTACTCGAGCTGAAGCAATTAAAAGGTCTTCATTATTTTTTAAAGCACTTTCTACTACTTTTTCCAGAAAAGGATCTTTAAATTCTTTCCACCAGTAAAAATTAACATGAGTAACATTTTCTACTTTTGGAATTTTTATTTCCGAAGGAAGCTCTAATTCTGGTTTTTTAAGTTCTGGAGTAAAACTACAAGCACTTAAAAATAGCAAAAAAACAAAAACTATTACATAAAGTTTAGAAATTCTCTTTAATTTAATTAGTTTTTCAAACCATTCCCTCAGCTTTACTACTAGATAGTAAAAAAGCGGAATAAAGAAAATACCAAATAAAGTGGCAAAAAGCATTCCAGTAACTACAGTAGTTCCAATAATGTTTCTGCTGTTTGCTCCTGCTCCACTACTAAACATAAGAGGAACAGCTCCAGCTATAAAGGCAAAGGAAGTCATCATAATGGGCCTATATCTAAGCCTTGCAGCTTCTAAAGTAGCTTCTAAGAGAGGTATTTTATACTTTTTGAGTCTTTCTTCTGCAAATTCTACAATTAAAATGGCATTTTTAGCTGAAAGTCCGACAAGAGTTAAAAGTCCTACCTGAAAATAAACATCATTTTCAAGTCTAAAAATATTTAATCCTAAAGAAGCACCAAATATAGCAAATGGAACACTAAGAACTATAGCAAGGGGAGAAGTCCAGCTTTCGTAAAGTGCAACCAGAATTAAAAAAATAAAAATTACTGCATAAACCAGTACAACACTAGTTTTAGCCTGAACTTTCATTTCTTGAAACGAAGTTCCTGACCAGGAAATAGTATAACCAGAGGGCAAAACCTCTTTAGCTACTTCTGAAATAGCTTTTATGGCATCTCCAGAAGTATAACCAGGTTTAGGCTCTCCAGTTACTTTAGCAGAATTAAACATGTTAAATCTCTCAATAACTAAAGCATCCGAAAGGTTTTCCACTTTTATTAAAGCACTAACAGGTATAAGGTAACCCTTTTTTGAACGTACAAACAAATAAGAATAATCTCTTAAGTCGTCCCTAAATTCCCCTTCAGCTTGCATGTTTACATGAAAAACTCTTCCATAAAGATTAAAGTCGTTCACGTAATAACTTCCAAAGGTCATAGCTAATATTTTGTAGATGTCTTCTACTTCAACCTCGTAAGCCATAGCTTTTTCTCTGTCTACCTCTATTTTATAGTGCGGTACATTAGGATTAAGGGTGGTTCTTACTGCCATAAGCTCAGGTCTCTGGTTAGCTTTTAAGACCAGCTCATTTACATATTTAGATAAATCAGAAATAGAACCCCCGGTTCGGTCCTGTACATATAATTCAAAACCACCAGTGATACTCATTCCCATAATAGGAGGAGGATTAACCACAAAAATTAAGGCCTCTTTGTTAGGTATAAATTCTCTGGACAACCTTTCAGACAGAGCAAAAGAAGAACTTTCTTTTCCTTTTCTCTCAGACCAGTCTTTTAAACGAATCCATCCCACACAGGCATCACTTCTAAAGGCAAAGGTCTGCAAGTCAAGCCCAGCTACAGCAACCCACTCACTGATTTCGGAAGTTTTTTCAAAAACACTTTCTATCTCATTTACTACTTGTGAGGTTCTTTTTAAAGAAGAACCTGGAGGTAAATATCCAAAAACTAAAAGAGAACCTCTATCTTCTAAAGGTACTAAAGCAGTAGGTAAGTTTTTTATTAAAAAGTAGGTCACAGGAATAATGCTTATAAAAATAACTATTCCGACTAAATTAAATTTTATAAACATTTGAACTACATTCAAAAATAACTTACGAGAAAGCTCAAAAACTTCTTGAAAAACCCTTACCGGTAAGATGGGTTTTACTTCTTTTTCTTCTAAAAAGATAGCACAGAGAGCCGGAGTTAAAGTTAAAGCAACTACACCTGATAGAATCATAGAAATAGCTATAGTTATAGCAAACTGCCGATTAAAAACCCCTGTAAATCCTCCTGTAAAGGAAGCTGGAATAAAAACTGCAGATAAAACCAAAACAATAGCTATAATTGGACCTGTTATTTCTTCCATAGCCTTGATAGTAGCTAATTTGGGAGGAAGTTTTTCTTCTCTCATAATTCTTTCAGCATTTTCAATAACTATTATGGCATCGTCCACCACGAGCCCTATAGCTAAAATAAGTCCGAAAAGAGTTAAAAGATTTATAGAAAAACCTAAAGCATAAAGTCCTGCAAAGCTTCCTATAATAGAAACCGGTATAGCTAAAATGGGAATTAAGGTAGCCTTAAAACTTCCAAGGAAAAAATAAACTACTAAAATTACCAAAATTATGGCTATGATAAAAGTAATCAAAACTTCTTTAATAGCCTCTTCTATAAAGACTGTTGGTTGATAGGGATAAAAATATTTAAGATCTTGAGGAAATCTTTTAGAAAGCTCTTTTAAGGTTTTATCTAATTCTTTAGCCACATCCAAAGCATTAGCTCCGGGAGCTAAAAATATTCCTACGGGAATAGCAGGTTGTTTTTTAAAAAAAGAATTACGGTTAAAGTGTTCAGATGAAAGTTCAATCGCTGCCACATCTTTAAGCTTTAAGGCAGAACCATCGGGATTAGTACGGATAATAATATTTTCAAACTGAGAAATTGTTTGAAGTCTTGATTCGCCTTTTACTATATAAGAAAAGTTAGTATAGGAAGAAAGAGGCTCTTGAGCTATTCCTCCTCCAAAAAATTGTTGATTTTGTTTAGAAATAGCAGAATAAACATCTAAAGGAGTAAGATTAAACTTAGCTAATTTATCAGGCTTAAGCCACACTCTTATGGAATATCTTTTTTCGTCAAAAACAATTACATCTCCAACCCCGGGAATTCTTTTAAGTTCTTCAAAAATATTTAATATAATAAAGTTAGCAATCTCTACGGGACTTCTCTTCTGTCCTTCAGAAATAAAAGTAACCACACTTACTAAATCTGGAGAACGTTCTCTTACCTGTAAACCTTGTCTTTTCACTTCTTCAGGAAGTTTGGGAAGTGCTGTTTGAACGCGGTTATTCACATCCATTTTAGCTACATTAACATCTGTCCCTACTTCAAAAAAAACATTGATAGTTAAAACTCCGCTTGAAGAAGCAATACTTGTCATATAAATCATATTAGGAGCACCATTTATAGCTTCCTCAAGAGGAGCAGCTACTGTATTAACCAGGGTTTCAGCATCTGCTCCAGGATAAACTGCAGTAACCACAATTTGTGGAGGAGTAAGAGCAGGATATTCCTTTATTGGAAGAGCCTGTATGGCTAAAATTCCTATTAGAACAAGAATAATAGATAAAACTGCAGAAAGCCTGGGTCTTTCTATAAAGAAACGAGAAACCACTTTTTACTTCTCTTCTACTATTTTTTCAATCTTTACCAGCGTATCTGGTCTAAGTTTCATAAGTTGGTCTAAAATTACCAGTTCTCCAGGTTTTAGACCCTCTTCCACAATAAAATACTCCCCTGTTTTTTCACCTACCTTAATTATCTTAGAAACAGCTCGTTCTTTTTCTACCACGTATACCGTGGTTCCTAAAGGTGTTTGCATTACTGCTTTTTGAGGAACTACTATTGCCTTAGGCCTTGTAAGACCTTTAACTTTAATTCTTACAAATTGACCTGGTAAAAGTTTTCTTTCAGGATTAGGAAAAACTGCCCTGGCTTTGATTGAGGAAGTTTTTTCATCAATTACGGCATCTACAAAATCAATATATCCTTTTCTGGAATAAACTTCTCCATTTTCCAAAAGAAGTTCTACCTTTAGACCCTTAAGCTTATGAAAACCTTCTTTAAGTGCCTCACCTTCAAGTTTAAGAAGGTCCTTATCAGGAAAAGAAAATTCTACATAAATAGGATCAATTTCAGTTATAGTAACGAGAGGGGTGCCAGGATTAACCAAGTTTCCAATATCAACTAGTCTCTCTCCTACAATACCTGAAGTTGTGGCCAAAACTTTGGTGTATTTTAAGTTTATTTCAGCCTGTTTAAGACGAGCCTGTGCATTCTTGAATTCAGCTAAAGCACTCTGATAACTGAATAAAGCCCTATCTCTTTCTTCCTCACTTACTACCCTATCTTCAAAAGATGACTTTATTCTTTTCCAGTCTCTTTCTGCCTTCTCAAGTTGTGCCTTGGCCCGTTCTAACTGAGCTTTGGCACTTTCGTATTCAGCTTGATAAACATCCGGTTCTATTAAAAAAAGTAAGGTTCCCTTTTTTACCCACTCTCCCTCTTTAAAATACATTTTTTCTAAAAATCCAGTAATTCTGGCTGTTATGGTTACTTTAGAAATACTCTTAGTTTTCCCCGGATACTGTAGTTCTACAGGTAAATTCTTAGGTTCAGGAACTTTAAAGGCTGTAACTAATAAAGAAGTAGCAGTAGAAGAAGTATCTTTCTTGGAAGAACAAGAAACGAATAAAAGAAAAATAACTAAGGTAATAATAAAATAGCCTAAAAGTTTTTTCAATTTGAAGTTACCTCAGTTACATCTAATAGTGTAAGCACTTACTAACAAATTTAGGTCTTTTTAAAAATTTTGTCAAGAGTGATTAAAAGTATATAATTATAGAAAAAAACAATAAGAGGTGTAAAAAATGAAAGCTTGGGTTATAGAAAAAGTAGTAAGTTTACAAGACACTGTAGAGCCTCTTAAGTTAACTAATTTAGAAGACCCAACTCCTCAGGATAGAGAAATAGTGATAAAAGTTTGTGCTTGTGGGGTTTGTCATACTGAAATAGACGAAATAGAAGGAAGAGCTAAGCCATCCTTTTTCCCTATAGTGCCAGGACATCAAATAGTGGGAGAGGTAGTGGAGGTTGGAAAAGAGGTTAAAAAGTTTAAAAAGGGCGACAGAGTAGGAGCTGGTTGGATATATTGGGCTTGCGGTGAATGCAGTTTTTGTAAAAAGGAGTTGGAAAATCTATGTCCTAATTTTAAAGCAACAGGAAAAGATGTTCACGGAGGTTATGCAGAGTATTTTAAAATTTTAGAAGATTTTGCCTTTTTACTGCCAGAAAATCTTTCTTATGAAGAGGCAGCTCCACTTTTTTGTGCAGGAGCTATTGGATACCGGTCTTTAAAACTTACTTATCTTAAAAATGGGGAAAACTTAGGACTTATAGGCTTTGGAGCTTCAGGTCATCTTGTTTTAAAAATGGTTCGCTATATTTTCCCAGATAGCAAAGTGTTTGTGTTTGCTCGTTCTCCAAAAGAGAGAGAATTTGCTTTAAACATTGGAGCTTATTGGGCAGGAGATATAGATGAAGCTCCTCCAGAAAAAATACATGCAGCTATTGACACTACCCCTGTTTGGAAACCACCTTTTAGCATTTTGAAACACTTTTTCCCTGCTGGAAGACTGATAATAAATGCTATAAGAAAAGAAGAAATTGACAAATCTGAACTTTTAAAACTTGATTATTCGCGAGACCTTTGGTTAGAAAAAGAAATAAAGTCAGTAGCTAATGTTACCAGAAAAGATATTGGTGAATTTTTAAATTTAGCAAAAAAAATACCTTTAAAACCTGAAATTCAGATTTATTCTTTTGAAAAAGCTAATGAAGCTCTTTTAGATATAAAAAAAAGAAAAATCAAAGGAGCAAAAGTGTTAAAAGTAGGGTAGATAAAAAATATGAGATTTGGTATAGGATTTGACCTTCACAGATTGGTAGAAGGAAGAAAATTAATTCTTTGTGGAGTTGAGATTCCTTTTGAAAAAGGTCTTTACGGACATTCTGATGGGGATGTGGGACTACATGCACTTATAGATGCTTTACTTTCAGCAGGTGGACTTCCTGACATAGGAACTCTTTTCCCAGATACAGACCTTAAGTATAAAAACATTTCTAGCACAAAAATGTTAGAAGAAGTTCTAGAAATATTGAAACAAAAGGGATTTAAACCCTATCAGGTAGATTTGATTCTTATCTGCGAAAAGCCTAAAATTTCGCCTTACTACGAAAAAATTAAAAAAAAATTGGCAGAATTGTTAAAAGTTGAATATTCCAAAATAGGTATAAAAGCTAAAACTACCGAGGGATTGGGTTGGAGCGGAGATACTGAAGTTATAGCCTGCTTTGCATTGGCAGTAATAATAGAAAAGCTTCATGCTTAGGTATCAAGTTTTTGAAGAATTTTTAATAAGCAAAGAAGAAACTTTCAGTCTTTCAGGAGTTAATTCTGCATTTTTAGCTTGTTTTCTAAGTCCTTACTTATCTTTAAAAGATTTATTATTCATAGTATTTTTCCCAGAGCAAGAAAAAGCTAAAAATTTTCTTTCAGCTTTAAAACTTTTCACTACTGAAAAAGTGCTCTTTTATCCTGCTTTAGAACTTCCTCCTTTTTCTGAAGCTCTAGCTTTTAATAAAGAAAGCAAAGAAAGACTCAAAATTCTTTGGGAACTACCAGAAGCAAAAGTTTTAGCTGGCGAAATTACAAGTTTTTTAAGAAAAGTTCCCGCAAGAGAGTATATTAAAGAAAGTTATTTATACTTGATTACTGGAGAAAAAATAAAACGAGAAAAATTAGGAAAAAGTTTAATAAGTCTAGGTTATGAAAAAGTAGGAATAGTTAGAGAAATAGGAGAGTTTACTGTTAAGGGAAGTGTAGTTGACCTTTGGAGCCCTAATTATTCTTTGCCTGTAAGAATAGACTTTTTTGGAGATGAAATTCAAAGCTTAAAACTTTTTAATCCTGAAACTCAACGAACAACTTCCTTTATTGAAGAACTTGTAATTCTTCCTGTTAAAGAAGTATTTTTTCCTAAAGAGACAAAGTTTATCTACGAAAAACTTTTTAGTCTCAAAAGCCAACTTCCAGAAAAGAGATTTTTGGAAATTTTACACCAAATAGAAAACCAGTCTATAACGGAAAACGAAGAGTTTTTACTTCCTTTATTTTTTGAAAGATTAAATTTCGTAGGAGAAAATTTAAATAAAAGATTAGTTATGGTATTTTTTGAACCAGAATTTTTAGAAAAAAAAATAGAAGCCTTTGAAGAAAAGGTTTTTATAAATGCTAGCAAAGCAAAAAGTCAAAAAAAACTCTTTTTTGAAGAATCTAAAATTTATCTTTTAGGAGAAGAAAGAGAAAAACTTTTTAAAAAGTTCAAAAAGGTTTTAGTAAGAGAACTTCCAACAGCAACAACAGTTGTCAATAAATTTTTTTTGAATTTACATCTTTCTTCAAAGTTTTTAGAAACTTCTTCTAAGAGACTAGAAAATGCCTTCCAAGTTCTAAAAAGTTCTCTTGAAAATGGAGAAAGGGTAATTTTATCGGTTAACAGTTCAGCTACTCAAAAAGCCATTTTAGAAGGGCTTAAACTAAGGGGCGTAGAAAATTTTCAAAAACTTGAGATAAAAGAAGGAACTTTAAAAGAAGGCTTTTATTTTCCAGAAGCCTGTTTGTGGGTAACCTCAGAATATGAACTTTTCGGAAAAAAAACTTATGAGGAGGACTTAAGAAAAGTCAAAAAAGCTAAAGTTTATTTTAGAAATTTTGAAGATTTAAAACCTGGAGATTATGTAGTTCACAAACTTCACGGCATAGGAAAATATTGGGGACTAAAATTTTTGAAGGTAGACGGTATAGAAAGCGAATTTTTAGAAATTGAATACGAAGGAGGAGATAGGCTTTATTTACCTGTTAGCCGTTTAGACGAATTATATCCTTATTTAGGTCTTTCAGACAAAGAACCTAAACTTGATAAACTAGGGAAAAAACACTTTCTTAAAAGGAAAAAAGAGGTAGAAAAAGCTTTAACAGAAGTAGTTCAGGAACTTCTTTCTTTGTATGCTGAAAGAAAAGCCATGAAAAGTTACGCTATTTCTTTTTCTTCTTTAGCTTATGAAGAATTTTGTGCCACTTTTCCTTATGAGGAAACTCCTGACCAAAAAGCAGCTATAGAGGAAATTCTTGCAGATTTAAAAAATGAGAAACCCATGGAAAGACTTTTAGTGGGAGATGTGGGATTTGGAAAAACAGAAGTAGCTTTGAGAGCAGTTTTTTTAGTGGCTCACAGTGGAAAGCAAGTGGCTTTTTTAGTTCCCACCACTATCCTAGCAGAACAGCATTATCATCATTTTAAAGAAAGGTTAGAACCCTTTGGAATAAAAGTGGCAGTTCTTTCAAGGCTTCGACCTGAAAAAGAACAAAGAAAAACTTTAGAAAAACTAGCTGAAGGAGAAATTCAAGTAATAATTGGTACTCACAAACTTCTCTCGCCAGAAGTCCAATTTAAGGATTTAGGACTTCTCGTAATAGACGAAGAACACAGATTTGGTGTAAAGCAAAAAGAAAGATTAAAACAGCTAAAAAAAAATGTAAAAGTCCTATTGCTCTCAGCAACTCCCATACCAAGAAGTATGCAATTAAGTTTACTTGGTATTTTTGACCTTTCAGTTATAGAAACACCCCCTCCTGGAAGAAAATCTATTAAAACGGTTATTGCCAAGTTTGAACCAGAGATAATAAAATACGCTATAGAAACTGAACTTCAAAGAAATGGACAAGTTTTTTTTGTTAATCCTTATATCTCCGGTCTTCAAGCTTTAGCAAGGTATATTAAAAAACTTGTGCCTTATTCCAGAATAGGAATTATACATGGACAAATGCCCTCAGAAATAATAGAAAAAAATCTTTTTAAATTTATTAAAAAAGAAATTAATGTACTAGTTTGTACTCCAATTATTGGAAGTGGTATAGATATTCCTTCTGCTAACACCGTCATTATTAATCAAGCCGATAGGTTTGGGCTTGCAGATATTTATCAAATTAGAGGAAGAGTTGGACGTTCTGATATCGAAGCTTATGCTTATCTTTTAGTTCCTTCTTTAAAAAACATAAGTGAACAAGCAAAAAAAAGATTGAAAGCTCTTATGCAATTTGCTGAAGTTGGTTCAGGTTTTAAGCTAGCTTTAAGTGACCTTAAAATAAGAGGAGCTGGGGAACTTCTAGGAATAAATCAGTCCGGACACATAAATAGTATAGGATACGAACTTTATTTGGAACTTTTAGAAAATACCATTAAAAGCTTAAAAGGAGAAGAAGTCTGTGACTGGGAACCTCATCTAGACCTTAAAATACCCGCATACATACCTTCTGAATTTATTCCTGAAGCAGAAGAAAGGTTAAGTATTTATAAAGAACTAGTTCTCATTAAAGACTCAGAAGAACTAGAGGAATTTAAAAGTTTCCTAGAAGATAAATATGGAATTTTGCCAGAGCCTGTAGAAAATCTTATTAAAATTTATTACCTAAAAATCCTTATGAAAAAACTTTCCTTACCTTTTATCGAAGTTAAGGGTAAAAATATTCTAATTCTTGTAAAAGACGAAAAACTTCTTACTCTCAGAAAAATTCTTCAAACCTTACCTAAAAATAGCTTTCAATTAAGAAAGGAAAAAAACTTTAGTAGATTAATTTTAAAAACTCAAGAAAACCCCTTAGATTTTGCTTTAGACCTATGTAAAAAATTACTTAGCTTAACATTTTGAATTTTTTTATCAACTTTTCCCACAATTCAGCATCAAAACTTATAAAAAACTTTAAGTGTAGGTAAAAAAAGTTATTTTCTTGTCTAAAATTTCTTAAATGACACAACAATCCAAATTTTAGAATTTGCTGTGAAAGTAACTCTATCTGAAATCGAACATAAAAAAAATAATTTCCTTCTGAAGAAAAATACCAGTCTGAGGTTCTCACACACAATCCTCCTCTGCTTATGTCCACTAGCTCTCCCTTTAAGTGAACTTTACTTACAATTTTTACAAAATCGTCAAGTTGTTCTTTATGATTTAAAATTAGGTCAAAAAAGTAAATCTCTTCTAATTTTTCTATATCTTCAAGCTGGGAAAGATTAACATCTCTAACAAAAAAATAGTCTTGACTTAAAAAGGTTGAAAAATTCTTTTCTGGAATATAGGAAAGAAATACAAAAATAGGTTTATCTATCTTATATCTTTGCTCTGTTCTTGGATCTAAAATTCTTAATACATAAGCGTCTTCTTGCTCCTCTTCTACCACAGTTTGAAAAATATAACGAACCTTTTCAGTAGGTAAAATTAGCAGAAAAAACTCACCCTTTTTTAAAGGTGTAAGTTTTCCGTCTTTTATTAAAATCAATTTTTCTGAAGTTTTATGCAGAGGCTTTACAGAAACAGGAAAGATTTTTTGGTGGTGAAGAGCTATCATTTTTTTTAAGTAAAAATCTAAAAAAAACTGTATATCCGGAGGCAACATTTGAATAGATTTTAACTGAATATTTTTTTTTCTATGAAAGAATATACTTTCAAAGTAAGGTCTAATTAAAACTTTTTCTTTCACCTCAGGTTAAACGAGTTTTTCTAAAGGAGCATATTTAAGATTTAAAAGAGTTATACCTTTTTTTTCAAAGTAGACCTTAATTTTTTCCGGACTTATTATTTCCATAATTTCACCTTCTCCAAAGTAAGGATGTTTTACTAGATCTCCTATTTTAAAAGAAGGAACTTCATTTACGGTCTTGGTTCCAGCTAGATCTTGAGTTTTTAAAGGCTCTTTGTAATAATTTAATAAAGAAAGTGGAATTTCCTGTATAAATCTTGAAAGTTTGGCCAAAACTTTTCCCTCACCAGGTAAGTAAATCGTCATGGGAGCAACTAAAAAAAGCTTTTCTCTTGCTCTAGTTACTGCTACATAAAAAAGTCTTCTCTCTTCTTCCAGTTCTTCTTCTTTTTGCATGCTGTAATAAGAAGGAAATCTTCCTTCTATAAGAGAAATTATAAATACCGTATGCCACTCTAAACCTTTAGCAGAGTGAATAGTAGAAAGGACTAAACATTCATCTTCTTTAGCAGTTGACAAGGTTTCTTCTACTTCTAAAGGTTCTAGTACTAAGTCTGTCAAAAATTCCTCTACAGAGGAATATTTTTCTGATAAAGATATCAAACTTTCTATATCTTTTTCTCTTTTATTATAGTCTTCATAGTAAATTCTTTGAAATATAGGATAGTATGTTTCCCAAACCTTGAGTAAAGTTTCTGAAGTTGAAAGCTTGTGAAAATTAAAAAGAAGTTCAGTATAAAGATTAATCAGACGGTCTAATTCTTTAGAATGTATATGATATTTCAGTTTTTCTATAGTGGTTTTTAAAGATGCTTCAGAATTTTTAAGACAGTTTATAACTCTTTCTGCAGTCTTAGGACCAATTCCTTCTAATAAAAGAAGAACTCTATTCCAAGCTAGATAGTCTTTAGGATTTACTAAAATTTTTAAAAAAGCCACGAAATCTTTAATATGAGCTGATTCTAAAAGCTTAAGTCCTCCATATTTTACAAATGGAATTCCTCTTTTATTTAGTTCCATCTCCAAATCAAAGGAATGAAAGGCTGACCTAAAAAGAACAGCTATCTGAGAAAGTTTTATACCCTTTTCTCTTAATTCTAGAATTCTATCTGCTACAAATTTACTTGATTCTGCTTCATCTTTAGCTCTAAATAATATAGGTCTTTCCCCACCTTTTTTAACAGTGTATAAATTCTTTGTATACTTTACTTTTGAATTAGAAATAATAACATTTGCTAAATCTAAAATAGCCTGAGTACTTCTGTAATTTTGTTCTAGTTTAATAATTTTAGTATTAGAAAATAATTTGGGAAATTCAAAAATATTTCTAAAATTAGCTCCTCTAAACCCATAAATACTTTGAGAATCATCTCCAACTACCATTACATTTTGATGAATTTCTCCCATATACTTTATGATCTCACCTTGTAAATAATTAGTATCTTGATATTCATCTACCATAATAAAATTATATCTTTCCCCTACTTCTCTTCTAACCTGAGGATATTGTCTAAGAATTGATAGCCAATTAACAAGTAAATCGTCATAATCCATTAGTTGATATTCTTTTTTATAATTAGTATACTCTGTCAAAAGTTTTTCTATTTCATAATAATAATCTAAAAACTGTGGATATTCAGAAGATAAAATTTCTTCTAAAGATTTTTTTTGATTAATTATCTTACTGTAAATACTTACTAAAGTATCTTTTTTGGGAAACCTCTTTTTCTTATCTGAAAAACCTAAACTACTTTTTAAAAGATTAATTAAATCTTCGGCATCACTTCTGTCTAAAATAGTAAAATTAGAATTATAACCTAAAAGATAACCGTAAAATCTAAGCATATATTGACATAAAGAATGAAAAGTACCTCCAGAAATCTTTTGGCAATTTTTTTTAAGAAGTTCTTCAGCTCTATCTATCATTTCCTTAGCTGCCTTCCGAGTGAAAGTTAAAAGCAAAATTTTTTCTGGATTAACTCCCTGATAAACCAAATAAGCCATTCTACAAATTAAGGTTTTGGTTTTTCCCGAACCAGCTCCTGCTATTACCAAAAGCGGACCTTCAACAGTTTTTACCACTTTTTGTTGAGAGGGATTTAACTCTTCCAAAAAGGAAAGATCTGCCATTTTCATAATTTAAACTATCTTACTTTTTCACTTTTGCTTTTTTTCCTGAATAGCTTTTTCCAAAAGTATTACACCTTCACTTGCATACTGAATAGCCTGAAAAAGGGAAGCTTTGGCTAAGTCTGGATTATGAAACCCTTCAGAATTTTCGGCAGTCCACCATTCCCATTTGGTGTGGGCCTTGGTGTGAAGTTCTCTAACTTTAGCTAAAATTTCTTCAGATACTCCTACAGCTTCTGCAATAAGATAAGTATCTACTAATTTGTTAAGCCAAAATTCAGCCTTTCTCATTTTTCCCCGAATATAATTTTGAATTGCCTGAATAGTGTATTCAGCCTCTTCTGAAGTCCAATTTTTGTGACAATTCAAACAAACTTTAGCTCTACCAGGAACGTATTTAATACTTCTTTGTCCATGATAGGTATAAATCTTACCCTGTTTATTTTTAACTTTTGGCATGTGGCAGTCTGCACAAGTGACTCCTGCTCTTTCATGTTTACTTCCCCAATAAGTTTCTACCTCAGGATGCTGAATCTTAGAAAGTAGAGCCTGAGTAATTTCATGTTTAAAATCTCTGTAACCTTGGGTTTCTACAAAGGTATCATAATCTAATACATTTACCCAAGGAAACTGATTGGTCCTTCTGTCAGACATGGAAATAATTTTACCAGTTGTTAAATCTATAACAGGATTACAAGTATATTCTACATGGCACTGAGCACAAAGAATTACTGAATCTGGTTTATTTAATATTCCTATAGCTCTAAAATTTCTAAAAACTACCTTAGTAATAGTAATTCTTTTACTTTTTTCAGAGTCGTAAGGATAGGTCCCTTTATTTCTGTCTACTATAGCTTCAATTAAGGCATCCTTTACAACTCTTGGCTGAGCACTGTGTGGGTCGTGACAATGAACGCAAGCAAAGGGTCTATGCATGTTACGAGCTACCTCCACTACATTGGAGGTTCTGTCCCACTTACTTTTAGGATGTTTATCTCCCATGTAAGCCCATTCAAGAATGTAGTCTGTAGTTTTACAGGTCAAGCAGACAGGATTAGCAGCTAAAGCTGCTGTTCTCGGAGTATAGGGAGGGAAAATTTTTTGTTTATGGTCTTTAGGGTCTAAATCTTTTAAAATTTTCCAGGCACTTTTTTCAGCACTCTTAGCATCTGAAATTTTAGTCCAATCGTAAAGTTGAAATCTTCCTCCATAGGCTCTATCAACTAAAAGATGGTCTATTAAAGAAAAAACATGGCTTCTTGGTTCAGCATGTTCACGGGTAAATCCATGAGGACTCATAAGATTGTCAAAAAGTGGAGACCTACCAGTGGTAGTAGCTTTTTCTACTTTAGGAAGAGAAGCAAGATTAACAGATATAAAAGATTCATACTGTTCTTTATGACACCTTCCACAAATAGAATGTTCAAGGGAGGTAAAGGGCTTATTTTCTAAAGGCTTATTCATATGAAGACTTAAGTTACTGTGACACAGGTCACATTCTAATTTTTTATGTTTTCCTTTTGCAAAGAAAGTCTCTATTTCTCTATGACATTTAAAGCAAGCTTTGAAGTCTACTTTTTGAATTTTCTCTAAATTTTTTTTCTGAGCAGAACCGTGATAAGGAAGAAAAATCAGTAAAAATCCTAAGATAATAAAAAATAAAACATAAAAAATATTATAACAATTTAATGATTTCACATTACCCTCTGTTTGTTTTTGTTCATTTTTGTTTTTATTTTTAAAAATAATTTTAACTTCTAAGTATTCTAACCTTAAGTTTTAAAATTGTAAATATTGTGTATAAGTCTGTAAGAGGGTAGAGATTAATTCCTTTCAAGTCCTCTTTCTTTGGTCCGCAATTTTTATGCGATACTCAATTAAGAGTAACATTTTTGCTAAGCAACTACAGGTAAAATTTTAACCCTAACTTTTAAAAAGACAATTGAAAAGCCTGAAATTTTATTTATTTTTAAAACAAAAACAAACTAAAAAGGGTCTTTTAGGTAAAATGGGAAAAAAATACGGAGAAGTAGCTATAGAAACCGCTGAACTTGAAGCATGGGATAATCCTTATCCGGACAGGGACTATTTAATTGAAATTACTTTTCCTGAATTTACTTGTCTTTGCCCTCGCTCAGGGTATCCTGACTTTGCAGTAATTAAAATTTCTTATATTCCAAAAGAAAAAATTGTAGAACTTCGTTCTTTAAAACTTTGGCTCAACAAATTTCGAACTCGTTATATTTCGCATGAAGCAGCTACAAACGAAATTTTTGATGCTCTTTGGAATCTTCTTAGACCTAAAAAACTAAAAGTAATTGGAGATTTCAATCCTAGAGGAAATGTTCATACTGTAATTACTGTTGAAAGGGAAGAAAAACTATGACTCTTGGCGAAAAAGAAAAGAAAGTATTAAATTCTTTAGTAAAAGGTATTCCTTTAGTTAGTGAACCCTTTAAAGAAATGGCTGAAAAAATTCAGCTTTCTGAAGAAGAATTTTTAGAAATAGCTAATTTACTTTTAAAAAGAGGGTATCTTAGAAGAGTCGGAGCAACTTTTAGACATAACCTAATAGGTTATAAAGGAAATGCTATGGTTGTCTGGGAGGTTTCGGAAAATAAGGTGGAAGAAATAGGAAAGTTCATGGCTTCTAAACCTTTTGTTTCTCATTGCTATCTCAGGGAAACTCTACCAGATTGGCCTTATAATCTTTATGTTATGATTCATGCTGAAAACGAAGAAGAAATCTTAAAAATAGTTAAAAACTTATCTCAGGAACTTAACCTTAAAAACTATCAAATTCTTTTTACCGAAAAAGAAATAGTAAGAAAGTATACTTCCTATTTTTAACTTAAATTTTTAGCTAAAACTATAATAAAGATAACTTTCAGTTTCTCCAGGATATTTTCCTTTAACTAAAGTATAAAAGATTTGGCGATTAAAAATCCCTATTCCAGTTATAAATCCTGCTTGTTGTTCAAAAAGATTTTTAAAAAAATAAGTACCTTCGTATCCTAAAACCAATATTTGTGAAACTGCACTTTCTAAAGGAAGTCTTCTCGTTTCTTTAACCACTGACTCTAAAGGGAAATTGGTTGAAATAAAAATAAGTTCCTTTTTACCGTCATCATTAAGGTCTACCACTACAGGAGTAATTAAAGGAAAAACTATTTGTTTAATTACTTCCTGTCCCTTTTTACCTTTTAGAATTTCTATACCATAAAAGTGAGAAATTATCCGATAAGGAGAAGTCCAGACTAGATTTAACCCTTTATAAATAGCTAACCTTCCATCTGGTAAGTAAGTAAAAGTTTCTACTTCTCCGTCACCGTCTAAGTCTGCAAATCCCCCACCTATACATCTAAACTCAGAAGGAACTTCAAGTTTTTTAGCATAAACTAATTGGTGATTTTCTCTTTTTAAAATATAAACTTCCTTTCCAAAAAAGTTATCTACATCAAAAAGTTGTCCTATGAGGGTATCTTTTAAACCTCTTCCCATATAATCTACAAACTGAAGGATTAGATTAACATTACTTATCACTGGTGTTAAGCCTTGAGAAGAAAATTTTAAAATTTCACTTCTCATTCCTACTCTATTTTCGTACAAATTTAAAACTATCCATCCATTGTGTCCTACAGAAAAATTAACTATTTTTCCATGAGAAGGAATATACTTACCTAGCATTCCTCCACGAACTTTTACTACAAATAATCCTTGAGAATTAAAATAAATCATTTCAAGTTGTCCATCCCCATCTATATCTGCAAACTCAGCTTGATAAACCTCTCCTACCATCTTTCCAAGAGGTAAAGGACTCCGGTAAGTAAAAAAATCAGGAGTCCGAACTGACATTTGAACCTTAGAATATTCTACTTCTCCGTAAAATCTAACCAAATCTAAATAACTGTTGTAAACTTTTACTCCCTCATCATCTTCTACAAAAATCAAATCTATTCCTTCAGAAAAAATTTGAGAAGGAGAAAGTTTAGAAAGTTTTTTTTGAGAAGAAAAACTAACCTCACATTCAGGAAGTTGAGTTTTTAATATTAAGTATAAATTTCCACTTGAGGAGCTTTTTTCAGAAAGAACAAGAATTTTTAAATCTGTAAAACGTTTAACTAAAGTCGGAACTGTAAATTCTTCTTTTTTAGAAATAATTCTACCTACAGAAAAATTTTCTTCAGTTTTTAAAATCTCAATTTTACCAACAGGTTCTTTTAAAAATCCCAAAGTTTCTTTAGTTTCCGGATGAACAAGTTTTTTAGTTTTTTTATAGACTATGAAAACATCTTTAGGCTTTACACCTTGAACTGCTCCTTTATCAAGGATAACTTTGCTGTTTTCTATTCCTATAATTAGAGCTGAAAGAGGGGTGAAATCCTTTTTTATTTCTTCGTAAACTTTAGAAAAAGCTAAATTCCCTTTAACAGAAGCTAAAAGTAGACCTATAACGAGAAAAAGAATTTTTATCATTTTTCCTCCAACTTAGGATATAGTAAGGCTTCTAATTCACTTCCTTCTAGAACTTCTTTTTCTAAAAGAAGTTCTACCATTTTTTCCAAAACAGTTCTTTTTTCTTCTAAAATTTTCTTAGCCTTTTCATAAGAAGTTTTAAGTATTTTAGCAATTTCTTGATCTATTAATTTAGCGGTTTCTTCAGAAATTAGTTCTCTTTCTTTAAAGGGAACATCCAAAAATAGGTGTTCTCTTTTTCTAAAAGTTTGAGGACCAAGAATTTCACTCATTCCGTAGTCCATAACCATGGCGCGGGCTATTTCAGTTGCTTTTTCCAAATCATTTTGAGCTCCTGTGGAAATTTCTTTAAATACTAACTCTTCTGCTACCCTTCCTCCAAAAAGTACTGCAATTTTAGCCAAAAGTTCTTGTCTAGTTAACAAGTATTTCTCTTCAGTAGGAAGTTGAAGAGTATAACCTAAGGCAGCAACTCCTCTAGGTATGATAGAAACCCGATGAACTTTTTCGTTAGGAGTTAATACAGAAGCCACTATAGCATGTCCTGCTTCGTGGTAAGCAATGCATTTTTTTTCTTCTGGAGAAAGATAACGATTCTTTTTAGCCAGTCCTGCTATTACTCTATCTATTGCTTCTTCAAAATCTTCCATTTCTACTGCGGTCTTACCTTTACGAGCTGCAAGAAGGGTGGCCTCATTTACGATATTAGCTAAATCAGCTCCTACCATTCCTGGAGTTCTGGCAGCAATAACCTTTAAATCTACATCAGGAGCTAGTTTTATATTTCTACAGTGAATTTTCAAAATTTCTTCTCTTCCCTTCAAATTGGGTCTATCAACCACAATAACCCTATCAAATCTACCAGGTCTAAGTAAAGCCGGATCTAAAATTTCTGGACGATTTGTAGCTGCAATAATAATTACTCCTTTTTTAGGGTCAAAACCGTCCATTTCTGTGAGAAGTTGAGTTAAAGTATGTTCTCTTTCTTCAGTTCCACCTAAAGGAGAGAGTCCTCTCACTCTTCCTACTGCATCTATTTCGTCTATGAAAATAATGCAAGGTGCCATTTTTTCTGCTTGAGCAAAAAGGTCTCTTACCCTTGCTGCTCCAACCCCCACAAACATTTCTACAAAAGAAGACCCAGATATAGAAATAAAAGGAACTCCTGACTCTCCTGCTACAGCTCTTGCAAGTAAAGTCTTTCCAGTTCCAGGAGGTCCAATAAGCAAAACTCCTTTGGGTATTTTAGCTCCTAAACGGGTAAATTTTTGAGGATTTTTCAAAAACTCAATAATTTCTTTCAGCTCCTCTACAGCTTCGTCAACACCTGCCACATCTTTAAAAGTAACTTGAATTTCGTTTTCTACATAAATTTTAGCTTTACTTTTACCAAACCCCATAATTCCACTTTCTGGAGAAGCAAATTTTTTAAAAAGAAAAATCCAAAAACCTATAAAAAGAAGTAAAGGAACAACCCAGGAAAGGAAAGTTAGCCACAAATTATTATCAGGCTTCACTTCAAACTTAATTCCTTTTTCTTCTAAAAGAGAAATTAACTCAGGGTCTTCAGCTTTGTAAACTTTAAAATAAGAACTTGCCCTCACTTTTTGATTTCTAAGTTGAGACAACCTTTCAGAAGCGTTTTCTTTAAATTGTCCGTTAATTTCATTTTTTCTTAAAACTAAATTATCAACTAGTCCCTCTTTTAAAAGAACTTTAAATTCGCTATAAGTAAGCTTTTCGTAATAAAAATGTTCTCTCTCTAAAAGGAAAAAAAACATTATAAAAAAGAAAAAAGAAATTAAAGCCGCTAAAATCTTATAGTTTTTTTTCATTACTGACTATTTTTCAAATAGCTCTGACCTGTAGATTCTAATACAGATAACCAAAATCGGCTATTTAAGATCACTTGTTTTCTTCTTTTAATAGCCTCTTTAATAGGTATGTGAACAAACTGATCATGTAGATAACTTATCATCAAGCCAGTTTTACCAGCCATTCCTGCATGCACTGCATATTGTCCAAGAAAACCACAGTAAATTCGGTCTTCCACATTTGCAGGAACACTTCTTATAATATAACTTGGGTCAATATATCTTATTACTACTTCTATACCTTTTTCTTTAAAATATTTTTCTATAGCTTCTTTAAGAAATTTTCCTATATCTCCCAATTTCACATTACCAGAAGCGTCGTATTCTGGAGGCTCTTTAGTTACATATTTTTGTCCTGCTCCTTCAGCTACTACTACCACTGCGTGTTTTCTTGAAAGCAATCGTTTTTCCAGTTCTGCCAAAAAACCCTTTTCTCCTTCTAAATCAAAATCAAGCTCTGGTATTAAACAAAAGTTGACCTCTTTAGTAGCTAAGGTTGCAGCAGCAGCAATAAATCCGGAATGTCTTCCCATAAGCTTAACCAAACCTATTCCGTTAGGCACTGCAATGGCCTCAGTATGAGCACACCTTATAGCTTCGCAAGCTAATTCCACAGCCGTATCAAAACCAAAAGTTTTAGAAACTAACCAAATATCATTGTCAATGGTTTTAGGAACAGCAACTACTGCAATTTTTAATCCTCTTTTTTGAATCTCTTCTTTTATTTTATTAGCAGCTCTAAAAGTACCATCTCCTCCTATCATAAAAAGAATTTGAATATTCATCCTCTCTAAGGTATCTACAATTTCTTCAATAGGCTGGTGTCCTCTTGAAGTTCCTAAAAAAGTTCCTCCCATAGTGTGAATGTCTTTCACTACCTCAGGTGTAAGTTCAATTATTTTATGTCCGTACTTAGGAATAAACCCCTGAAGTCCGTAACGAAAACCTATAATTTTATCCACTCCATAAGAATAGTAAAGAGTCATTACAATAGAACGAATCACATCGTTAATCCCTGGACACAAACCTCCACAAGTTACAATCCCTACTTTAACCTTAGAAGGGTCAAAATAAATATAAGGTCTTGGACCTGCAAGCTCAACCGAAGGAGGAAGTTTAGTTTTACTAAAAGTTTCTTTTAAGTAAGTGTAATTAACTCTTAAAGTAATTTTATGTTCGTCAGTTACAAAACTCATCTGAGGTAGCTTCATAGGATTAGGAATTTTACAAGGGCCTAGGTTTTCAATTTGAGTATCTATATCTTCTGTAATTTCTTCTGTAAATTCTAAAATACTAAAATACTCTTTCATTTTTCAAAGCCCCCCTCAATTCCTCTTTCTAATCTTATTTTAACAGCCTGAGCATGAAAAGGAAGGTTTTCTGCTTCAGCTAAACTTATTACTGCTTGAGCTTCTTTTTTTAAAGCTGTAAAGGAATACTGCATAAAATTAATCTTTTTTAAAAACTTTTCTGTTGTAAGGGCTGAAGCAAATCGCGAAAGCCCCATAGTAGGTAATATATGATTAGGACCTGCTATATAATCTCCTATAGCTTCGGGGGTATAAGCTCCCAAAAAAATTACTCCAGCATTTTTTACTAAATATAACCATTCCCAGGGATTTTCAACCATGATTTCAAGATGTTCTGGAGCAATAAGATTTGAAATTTCAAAAGCTACTTTCAAGTCTTTTACCAGAATTATCCCTCCTCTTTTAGCAAGAGCCTTTTTTGCTATTTCACTACGAGTTCCTTCCTTTAGAGCTAGAGAAAGTTTTTCTTTCACTTCTTTAGCCAGTTTGGTTGAATTAGTAATAAGAACAGACAAACTATAAGGGTCGTGCTCTGCCTGAGCTAAAAGGTCCCAAACAATAAAATCAGGAGGAGCACTTTCATCTGCAATAATCAAAACTTCACTAGGTCCTGCTAAAATGTCTATTCCCACAAAAGAGGAAACCAGTTTTTTAGCTAAAGTTACGTAGATGTTGCCTGGGCCACAAATCATGTCCACCTTTGGTAGGTTCTCAGTTCCATAAGCTAAGCCAAAAATAGACCACGGTCCCCCAACTCTATATATTTCCCTAACTCCTGCTTCTCTAGCAGCTACTAAAAGTGCTGGGTGTAAAGTTTTATCTTTTCTCGGAGGAGAAACCATAACTATCTTTTTTACTCCTGCTAAATTAGCTGGAACCGCACTCATAACTACAGTAGAAATAAGAGGAGTCTCCCCACCCTTGCCTCCTGGTATATAAAGTCCTACACTTTCAACAGGTCTAATAATTTGTCCCAAAATTATGCCCTTTTCCTCCTGTTCAAACCAAGAATAACTTATTCCTTTAAGATGAAATTTTTTAACTTTTTCTACAGCAAGTCTTATCGCTGAAAGAAGAGTTTGAGAAATCTCACTATACGCCTTTTCTATCTCCTCTTCTTTTATTTTAAGTTCTTCCGAATTAATCAAAACTTCATCAAACTTCAAAGTATACTCTATAAGAGCCCTGTCACCCTCTTTTTTGACTTTTTCTCCTATTCTTTTAACTTCTTTTTCTATCTTTACTGGAACACTTTCCACTCTATTTTCTAATTTTTTAATAAAATTTTTTGCTTCTTTAGAATTATACTTGAAAACTCTTATTGCCATCTTATAAAAACTCCTTTTTACTTTTTTAGATTTTTACCAATCTGAAAAAGGTTCTTGCCAAGCTTTTTTTAACTCTTTAAGTTCGGCTCTTAAAATAATTTTCCCAGAAAGGTCTTTTATTATTAAAAATGGTTCTACTGTAGTTTCCCCAATGAGACTTACTGGAAGACCCTGCATCAGAGTTTCAAAATCTTTTCTTTTTTCTTTTGATACTGTAACTAAAATTCTACCAGCGCTTTCAGAAAAAAGAATAAAATCTTCTCTTTTTTCCCCTTCGTAAAGAACAGCACTTAAATCTACAACCATTCCATATCCTCCTGAAAAAGCTTTCTCAGCTAAGCTTACACCTAAACCCCCGTCAGACAAATCGTGTGCTGATTCAACCAAACCATTATATATGGCCTCTTTTAATTTTAAATAAATTTTTTTGTTCAGATATGGGTCTGGTTTAGGAACTAATCCTCCCTTAATGTTTAGAAGATTAAAGTATTCAGAGCCGGCTAACTCTTCCCTTGTTATACCTAACAGATAAACCAAATCTCCAGGTCTTTTAACTTCCAAAGTTAAAGCCAAACTAACATCAGGTATCTTAGCCACTACAGAAAAAAGTAAAGTAGGAGGAATAGAAATTTTCAAACTTCCGTCAGACAGTATAGTGCCTACACCATATGGATTTTCTTTATCAGAAAAAATTCCTACTTGCATAAGATAATCGTTTTTCATAGAATCTTTTCCAGAAATACAGGGAACTCCGTAAACTTTGGTATATTCGTAAAGAGCTTTGTTAGCTCTAACTAATTGAGCTAGTTTGTATTTTCCATCTGGATTTTTTTCACTTTCTATAGGGTCGCACCAACAAAAGTTATCAAGTCCTGCCATGTATTCCAAGTCTCCTCCTACACAAACTGCATTTCTTATAGCTTCATCTATAGCATTAGCTACCATAAAATAAGTATCGTAGTCTGAAAACTTAGGACAAATTCCATGAGCTATAACAATTCCTGCTTGAGTTTCTAGATGGTAACGAATAACAGCTGCATCACTGGGTCCGTCATTCTCTACCCCTACTAAAGGTTTTATTACGCTTCCTCCTTGAACCTCATGGTCATACTGGCGAACTACATACTCCTTAGAACATACATTGTAAGATTTCAAAATTTTTAAAAGTGTTTCTTTATAGTCCGAAGGAGGTAAAATATCTACTTTTTCCGGATAAGAAGGCTTTTTCCAAACAGCTTTTAATTTAAGCTGAGGAACTCCTTCATGTAAAAATTTAAGAGGTAAAAGTCCAACAGTCTTGCCGTTATAAAGTATGTGAAAGTAACCTGAGTCAGTAAACTTACCTAAAACCGTAGCTAAAACTCCCATTTTTTGAGCAAGTTCTAAAAATCTTGCCAACTTTTCTGGAGGCACTGCTAAAGTCATTCTTTCTTGACTTTCAGAAAGTAGAATTTCCCAAGGAAGAAGACCTGGATATTTAAGAGGTGCTTTAGCTAAATCTATTTCCGCTCCTCCACTCTCTTTAGCCATTTCTCCTACAGATGAAGAAAGCCCACCTGCTCCGTTATCAGTAATAGAACTATACAAATCTTCATCTCTTGCTTTAAGTAAAAAGTCAACCATCTTTTTTTGAGTAATAGGGTCTCCTATCTGAACAGCAGTTGCTGGAGAACCTTCATGCATCTCTTCTGAAGAAAAAGTCGCTCCATGAATCCCATCTTTCCCAATTTTTCCTCCAATCATCACTATCCAATCTCCAGGTTTAGCTCTCTTTTCCCAAGAAGGCTTACCGTTTATGAATAAGGGTAAAATACCTCCTGTTCCACAGTAAACTAAAGGTTTACCTAAAAACCTAGGGTCAAAAACAATAGAACCGTTCACCGTAGGAATTCCACTACGATTACCTCCATGTTCTACTCCCTCTCTTACACCTTCAAAAATTCTCTTTGGATGAAGAATACGGGGAGGTAAAGGTTTATCCCAGTTAGGAGGAGCAAAACAGAAAACATCAGTATTGAAAATAAGTTTAGCTCCCTTCCCAGTTCCTAAAGGGTCTCTATTTACTCCCACAATCCCTGTAAGAGCTCCTCCATAAGGGTCCAGAGCTGAAGGACTGTTGTGAGTTTCTACTTTAAAAGCTAAAGCCCACTTATCGTCAAGTTTTATAACCCCTGCATTATCCACAAACACAGACAAACAAAAATCTTTTTCACCCTTTTCTTTTCTTATCTCTTCAGTAGCTCGTTTTATGTAAGTCTTAAATAAACTATCTATAACAATTTTTTCTCCAGTTTCCAAATCTTCGTACTCAATAAGAGCATTAAAAATTTTGTGCTTACAATGTTCGGACCAAGTTTGAGCCAAACTTTCAAGCTCCAAATCAGTTATCTTAGAATCCAACCCATAAGTTTTTCTCACTTCAATAAACTCCGGATTTAAGAAAAAGTCTCTTATAGTTTGCATTTCCTTTAAATTCAAAGCCAAAAGTCTATCTTTAGACAATTTAATAAGCTCCGAGTCAGAAAACTTACTTAAATCAAAAGTTTCCACTAGAGGGGAAAAATATTCCGTAACCCTAGGAACACTATATGAAATTCCTTTTTTAGAAAAATCTTCGTAAGAAAGTATAAAAAATCTCTCTATTAATTCGTTAGCTAAAAGCTCTTGAGCAATCTTTTCAACCTCCCAAAAGTTAAGAGAACCTCTTAATAAAAATTGACGAGAAAAATAAACCCCTTCTTTAAAAGAATCCAAAGGCCTTTCAAGAATGTAACTTAAAGATTCCTCAGCTACCTTTCCTTCATTATCCGTTACCCCTGGACGATAACCAATTTCTAAAAGCCAGTCAAAAACTTCGCCTCTTTTTAAAGCTAAGGATTCATCTATAGCGTAATCTTGAATAATAGGATCACAAAGGGCTAATTCAGCAAACCTTTTAATTACTTCTAAAGAGAAGTCCCCTTCTACCAAGTAAACCTTTATAAAGGTAACTTTTTCTACCGGAAAATTAAAAGCTTGTTTTATTTTTTTACAAACTCTTTCACCTATAGCATCTTTTAAATAAGGTTTAAGTCCTATTTCAATTCTTCTAACCCTCATAACCTTATTGAATATAATCTTTAATAAAAATTTTTTCAACAAGTTTTGAATATATTAAAACCTTTAAAAGAAAGATCAAAAGAGCCCTGGCTTTAAACTAGAAACAAGTAAATAAATCAAGCAGGTGACAGAATAAAAATATTATGAAAAAAAAGGTAAACTAACTAGATTTAAATTTCCAGTTATCAATTACTTTCAATAATGTAATATTTTTTATTACGAATTAGTAAAGAAAAATTTTTATATCCTTTTAATAGTTCTTCATTTAGATCGTTTTCATAAACTAGAATGTAAGCATTTTTAGGTAAAGATTCACAATTTTTGATGTATCCTATTTCATCAATAAGTTTATATCTATATTTTAAATAATATACGAAATGATGAGGAATATTTTTACATAAATAAAATAGCGCCT
>JAUQQL010000045.1 GCA_030578315.1 Thermodesulfobacteriota bacterium
AATTTAAAAAACAGTTAATAAAAAGCCCGGGTGGCGGAATTAGGTAGACGCTGTGGACTTAAAATCCACTGGAGGTAAACCCTCCGTGCCGGTTCGAGTCCGGCCCCGGGCATTTTTTAAAAATTTTTTAAGTTTTGTACTTCTTTTTAAATTAAGCTATTTTATTTGTTTAAAAATTTTCTATATTTTTTAAATTTTATTAATTTTCTACTTTCTGTAAAAAACCTTAAGGTTATGTTTTGTGAACTTGTAAATCAGAAATTGAGTTAAATATAACTTTGGTTATAAATAATATTTATTTTTGGGGCAATTTTTGTTGACAAAGGTAAAAGATCTAGATATGTTTCAAAAATACTATGAAAGAAAAAATTCTTTGTGCTAAGTGGATATTAACTTCTGTAGAAGTTGAACCTTTAAAAGATAGGTGTTTAGTCGTTCAAGGCGATAAAATTGTTGAACTGGGATCTAAACAAGAACTGCTTTCTAAGTACCCTCAGGCGGAAGTTTTTTTCTTTGAAAATGGTCTTATTTTTCCTGGTTTAGTAAATGCCCATACCCATGCTCCTATGAGTATACTTAGAGGTATTGCTGAAGACCTTCCTCTTATGACTTGGCTTAACAAAGTTATTTTTCCTCTAGAAGCTAAACTTCAAAGGGAGTGGGTTTACTGGGGAACTAAGCTTTCTTTGATAGAAATGATTAAATCAGGAATTACTCTTTTTTGTGATATGTATCTTTTTGAGCCAGAAGTAATAAAAGCAACGGAAGAATCGGGTTTAAAAGCTTTGGTTGGAGAAGGGCTTTTTGATTTTCCTTCTCCAGGTTATGGTCCTTTAGAGAAGGGGTTAGAACTTACTGAAGAATTGTTAAGAAATTTTGAAAATCATGCCAAGATAAAGATTGCTGTATCTCCTCACACTCTCTATACTTGTTCAGCTGAAACTATTAAGAAGTGCTTAAAACTAGCTGAAAAATTTGGAGCTAAAATTCATCTTCACCTTTCAGAAAATAAAGAAGAAGTTCGGGAAATAAAAAAGAAGTATGGAAAAACTCCTCCCTATGTATTAAAAGATTTAGGGGCCTTGTCAGAAAATCTTATCGCTGTTCACTGTGTAAGACTTAATAAAAGAGAAATAGAACTTCTTTCCAGATACAAAGTTAAGATAGTTCATTGTCCTGAAAGTAATTTAAAACTTGGGTCTGGTATTGCTCCCGTTCCTGAAATGCTTAAAAAAGGACTTATGGTAGGATTAGGAACAGATGGACCGGCAAGTAACAATGATTTAGACCTTTTTTCTGAGATGAGAACTGCATGTTTAGTTCAAAAGGGAATAGAAGAAAACCCTTCAATTTTAACTGCTAAAGAAGTTTTTAAAATGGCAACTGAAATAGGAGCTCATAGTTTAGGATTTAAAGACACAGGTAAACTCTTACCAGGTTACAAAGCTGACTTAGCAGTATTAGATCTAAATCATGTTAATCTTTACCCTGATTATAATCCTTTAGCGCTTTTAGTTTACAGTGCTAAAAGTGGGTGTGTTTCGGATGTAATGATTGATGGTGAATTTATAATGAGAAATTATAAAATTTTAACTATGGATGAGGAACAAATAAAGGAAAAAATTCAAAACATAAAAAAAGAAATATTAAAAATTTTACAAAAAACTTTTTATATAAGTGAAAAAAAGAACAAGCTCTTTTCATAATTGTTTTAAAATTATAAAATGTAAATTGAAATTTTAATAGAGGGGGGTAAAGGTATGGCAGAAGAAAAAGAAAAGGAGATTCAGCAGAAAGGAGACATTGCGGTAGTGTTACCAGAAGAAAGATGGTATGATCCACCGCAGGAGGGTCGTGACACAGCTTATGTTAAAAATTTAAAAGAATATCGTGAACTTTATAATTGGGCTTTAGATGACCCTGATGGTTTTTGGTCTGCTAAGGCTCGTGAATTTGTAACTTGGTTTAAGCTTTGGGATAAAACTTGTTATTGGGATTTTCATAAACCTGAGATTAGGTTTTATGAAGGAGGAAAATTAAATGTAGCTTATAATTGTTTAGATAGACATGTAATGAATCCTGAAAAAAGAAATCAAGCTGCTATTATATGGCAGGGAGAACCAGATCATGAGTGGAAAATTTATACTTATCAACAGCTTCACAGAGAAGTTTGCAGATTTGCTAATGTATTAAAGTCTTTGGGAGTTAAAAAGGGGGATCGTGTAACTATTTATCTTCCCATGATTCCTCAATTACCTATTGTAGCTCTTGCTTGTGCAAGAATTGGCGCTATTCATAGTATTGTATTTGGTGGTTTTTCAGCTGAAGCTTTAAAAGGAAGAGTTCTTGATGCTGATGCTAAAGTTATTATTACTTGTGATGGAACTTACAGAGGTGGTAGAAGGATTCCTCTTTTACCCAATGCTATGCAAATTTTAGATGAATGTCCCAGTGTTGAACATTTGATTGTAGTTAATAGATTTGGAGATCCTATAGATTTACCTGACGATGAAAGATATAAAAAATATGAAGTTTTAATGGACGACCCAAAGATTTCTGACTGGTGTGATTATGAAATAATGGATGCCGAGGATCCTTTATTTATTCTTTATACTTCTGGAACTACTGGAAAACCTAAAGGAATTTTCCATACCCAGGGTGGTTATTTGGTTTATGTTTCATATACTCTTAAATGGAGCTTTGATATTCAGCCTGGAGATGTTTGGTGGTGTACAGCTGATATTGGTTGGATTACAGGACATTCTTATGTTATGTATGGTCCACTTAATTTAGGAACCACTTCCTTTATGTATGAAGGAGTTCCTACTTATCCTAATCCAGGAAGATGGTGGCAATTAGTTGAACGTTATAAAATAACTAAATTTTATACTGCTCCTACGGCTATTAGAATGTTAATTAGAGAAGGTGAAAAATGGCCTCAATCTTATGAAATGCCTACTTTAAAGATTTTAGGTTCAGTAGGTGAACCTATTAATCCTGAAGCTTGGGTTTGGTATTGGAAAAATGTAGGTAAAGGAAGATGTCCTATTTCTGATACTTGGTGGCAGACTGAAACTGGTGGTTTTTGTATTGCTACTCCGCCTTATGCTGCACCTCAAAAACCTGGTTTTGCAGGATTGCCTATTGCTGGAACTGAATGGGTAGTCTTAAGAGGTGACGGAACTAAGGCTGATGTTAACGAAGGTGGTCATCTTTGTGCTACAAGAGCTTGGCCAGGGCTTGCTAGAGGAGTGTGGGGAGACCCAAAGAGATTTTATCAAACCTACTTTGAAAGATTTCCTGGATATTATCTTACTGGAGACGGTGCTTATATGGAAGAACATGGATACTTTAGAATTCTTGGAAGACTTGATGATGTTATTAATGTATCTGGACACCGTCTCGGAACTATGGAGCTTGAATCTGCTTTCGTTGAACATCCTGCAGTAGCTGAGGCTTCGGTTGTAGGTATGCCTCATGATATAAAAGGTGAAGCAATTTATGCATATATAGTCCTTAAAGAGGGTGTGCAGCCTTCTGAAGAACTTAGAAAAGAATTAGTGCAGTGGATTAGAAAGAAAATTGGACCTGTAGCAACTCCTGATGTAATTCAGTTCTGTCCAGATCTTCCTAAAACTAGAAGTGGAAAAATTATGAGAAGAATCTTGAGGAAGATCGCTGCTAAGGCTTATGGAGAGCTGGGAGATATCTCTACCTTGGCAAATCCTGATATAGTAGAACAAATTATTAAAGGAAGAGAAGCTATTGGTTAAATAAAAAGTTAAACTATTTTTTAAAACTTACCCCCGAGGAAAAGCCTCGGGGGTTTTTTATTTTACCATTTTATAAGTATTCCTCCAAAAGTAAAGCTTCCTCCAAAGGCTACACTTAAAATTAAATTATTTTTTTTTAACTTATTTTTTTTTTGGGCTTCGTATAAGGCAATAGGAATACTTGCTGCCGAAGTATTACCGTATTTTTGAATATTTACATAAACTTTTTCTTTAGAAAGTTTAAGTTTTTTTCTTAAAAATTCTATTATTCTTAAGTTTGCCTGATGAGGAATTAAAAGGTCTATTCTTTCAGGTGTAATTTTATTTCTTTTTAATAAAGTTAAAGTTACTTCCTCCAGAGTTTTTACAGCAATTTTAAAAACCTCTTTGCCTTGCATTTTAATAAAATATTCTTCTTTAGGTAATCTTTCATCAAAAGGAGCAAAACAACTTCCTCCTCCTTTAAGAGTGAGTAAAGACCAGTTGTTAGGAATAGCTCCTAAAACAAAGTCTATAATTCCGCTTTCTTGAGAAGGACTTTTTCCCACCACAACAGCTCCTGCACCATCGCCAAAAAGAATACAAGTTGAACGATCTTTCCAATTAATTTTTCTGGAAAGCGCTTCTGCTCCTACTACTAGAATTTTCCAATTAGGATTATTTTTTATAAACTGATCTGCTATGCTTAAACCATAAATAAAACCTGAACAGGTGGCTGAGATGTCAAAAACTCCCGCATTTAAAGCTCCTATACCTTCTTGAACCAAGATACTTAATGTTGGCATAAGATAGTCAGGGGTAAAAGTGGCGCATATGATTAGATTAAGGTCTTTTGGGGAGAGATTAGCCTTTTCTAAGGCTTTTTTGGCAGCCTTTATAGCATGTGTGCTTATAAGCTCTTGGTCTTCTAAAATATGTCTAGTTTTTATACCTGTCCTTTCAGTAATCCAGCTATCAGAAGTATTTAAGATTTTTTCTAAATCTTTATTAGTTAAAACTTTAGAAGGAAGCGAAATTCCTATAGAAAGGATAGCACTTTTTACAGAAGATAAGGTCATTCAGTTTCTTCTAACAATTCAAGATTTTTTTCTATAGCTATTTCTAACTTTTTTACCAAACCTATTTTTATAAAATTAACCGCTTGTTTAATAGCGTTTTTAATAGCTATAGCGTCAGATTTCCCGTGAGCAATAATTACCCCTCCTTTAACTCCTAAAAGAGGAGCTCCTCCATATTCTCTCCAATCAGATTTTTTTTTGAAGTTTTTTAAAGCAGATTTAGCTAAAGAAAAACCTAAAAGAGAAAAGAAAGATTTTTGAACTTCTTGTTTTAACATATTAATTATTACTTCTGCTAAACCTTCAGAAAGTTTGAGACATATATTCCCTATAAAACCGTCACAAACTACTACATCTACCTCCCCCCAAAAAAGATCTCTTCCTTCAATGTTTCCTATATAGTTTAAAGTGGATTTAGAAAATAACCTATGAGCCTTTTTAACTAAAAGATTTCCTTTTCCTGACTCTTCTCCTATAGAAAGAAGGGCGATTTTAGGAAAAGAGCGATTCCAAATTTTTTCTAGAAATAAACTTCCCATAATTCCAAATTGAAAAAGGTCACACGGTTTAGAATCTACATTAGCTCCTGCATCAATTAAAACCATAGGATTTTTAAGAGTGGGAAGAAGGGTTGCAATAGCAGGACGTCTAACTCCTTCGATTCTTCCAAGAATAAAAATACTTCCTGCAACTACTGCCCCAGAGTTTCCTGCAGAAATAAAGGCTTGTGCCTCACCCTCTTTTAGTAAGTGTAATCCTGTAAAAATAGAAGCTTTTTTCTTTTTTTTTATAGCTTCACTTGGACTTTCGTTCATTTCAACCACTTCTTCAGTGTAAATTACTTTAACTTTTTCTTTACCTTCCCAGTCTTTTAAAATTTCTTCTTTACCTACTAAATATAAAAATAATTCTGGTATTTCTTTAAGAGCAAGTTCTGCTCCTTTCAAATTAGAAAATGGAGCTAAGTCACCTCCCATTACATCTAATACTACCTTATACATAAAAATTAAAAATATTTAATAAACTTTATTTTTCTTCAATTTCTAAAAAAGCTTTGTTTTTATAATATCCACAATGTGGGCAAACCCTATGAGGCATTTTAGGGGATTTACACCTAGGACAAGATGCTAGAGAAGGAAGAACTAAATGTTGGTGAGCTCTTCTTTTTCCTCTTCGTGACCTAGAAACTTTTCTTTTAGGAACTGCCATAAGTTTTTAACCTCCCTTCTTTAAATTTTGAAAAAGTTCTTTTAAAACGGCAAATGGAGTTTCTTTTTTAGTAACTTTGCACTCACACTCCACCTCATTTAAGTTAGTTCCACAAATAGGACAAATACCTTTACAATCTTCTTTACAAAGTTTTTTATAAGGAATACTTAAGTAAATTTCTTCCTTTAACAAGTCTAAAAAAGAAATCCAATTATTTTCATAGAAGTTAACTTCCATTTCGTCTTCCTTAAGCTCTTTTTCTTCTTCTAAATTTAAAGTTTTAATAGGTTTTAATTCTATAGACCATTTTTTTTCAATTTTAAAAATGTAAGTACTTAAACATCTGTCGCAATCTAAAATTATAGAACCTTTTAAGTAACCGATTACTTCTACATCTATACCTAATTTTTTTAAATAAAAAAAACCTGTAAAAGGTTCTGCAACTTTTATTTCCTCTCCTAAGTCAGTAAGTTCTGAAAATTCAACTTTTAATCCCTCTAAGGGTATTTCTTCTAAAGAAATTCCCCAATTTTTAAGAGCAGTCATAATTTTAAAAGTTAAAAAAATTTTTCCATTAAAATAATACTAAAAAATATTTTGTCAAATTAATTTGAGAGTGTTCTGAAATACAAAATTTGTAATATTTTGTGGTATATATAATTTTAATTTTAAAAAAACCTTATTGCAAAGCGAAGTTCCTGAGAAGGTCCAAAAGAAATTTGTTATAAGTCCTGTGTAGAGTTTGTTTGATAAAAGGGCATTTTAGGGTGAAGCTTGAGAATGTATAGTAATAAATATGGCTCTTTCAGTAATGTTTTTATATAACTACTTGTATATAAGTGTGTAATGCTTAGGTTCATAAAGAGGGAGTTCATAAAAAGTAATTTTTGCTTTTTAATTTTTACAAAACATCTTCAAATTAACTTTGTCAAAAAAAATAAAAGTTAAAATAAAAAACACCTATTACTGGAATCCAAAAGTTATCTCGCCGAAAAAATATTTCAACTAAAGTTAAAACTAGAGGTAAAAATAAAGTATGCCAGTTTAGGCCTAAAAAATTATATGAAATTATTACGCTTGCTGCAAAAAAAACTAAACTTCCTTCTAAAGTTTTATTTTTATACAATTTTATTTTTCCAAGATAATTTCCTATTAAAAAAGCTAAAGGGTCTGAAAAACTTAAAATTAGGACTAGAAGACGGAAAAACTCTATTTTTAAGAAAAATATAGCTAAAATTAAACCTGCTAAGTAAAACCAAGAATCAGTTAACTTTTTTTTCTCATCATCTTTTAAAAGTTTTTTCCACAAGTTTTCAAAGGGTAATTTTACAAGTGAAAAAAGTCTCAGAAATTCAAAAATAGAAAACAAAACCCAAAAGAAAATCAAAATTAAATTAAGTTTGGTTTGAGATACAAGAAAGCTTAAAAAATAAACCAAGAGTCCAGTTATTAAGTGTAGAAATTTTCTCAAAAAGATGCTTATTCCCATTCAATAGTAGCAGGAGGTTTTGAAGATACATCATAAACTACGCGATTTACTCCTTGAACTTCATTGATAATTCTATTAGCTATTTTTCCTAAAAGTTCATAAGGCAATTTCACCCAATCTGCAGTCATTGCATCTTGACTTTCTACACATCTAATAGCTATTACATATTCATAAGTTCGAGTATCTCCCATAACTCCTACAGTTTTAACAGGTATAAGAACAGCAAAACTTTGCCAAACTTTATAGTACCATCCTGAATTTAACATTTCTTCGGTAACTATAGAATCAGCTTCTCTTAAAATTTTTAACTTTTCTTCACTTACTTCTCCTAAAATTCTTATAGCTAATCCGGGACCAGGAAAAGGTTGTCTCCATACAATGTGTTTAGGTAAGCCTAACAATTCGGCTATTTTTCTTACCTCATCCTTAAAAAGTTCTCTCAAAGGTTCGATAAGTTTGAGATTCATTTTTTCCGGAAGTCCACCTACATTGTGATGCGTTTTAATAGTTGAAGAAGGCCCTCTAAAAGAAGTACTTTCTATCACATCTGGATATAAAGTTCCTTGAGCAAGGTATTTAACACCTTTAAACTTTTGAGCAGTTTTTTCAAAAACTTCAATGAAAGTTTCTCCTATAATTTTTCTCTTTTTTTCGGGATCGGAAATTCCTTTAAGTTTTTCTAAGAAGAGAGTACTTGCATCTACATAAATTGTTTTTAATCCTAATTCTTTTGTTAAGCTCAGGACCTCCTCTGGTTCATTTTTTCGCAAGACACCATTATTAACAAAAATAGGAATAAGGCGATCTCCGATAGCTTGATGAACTAAGATAGCCGTAACGGTAGAATCAATTCCGCCTGATAAAGCACAAATAACTTTTTCATCTTCTTTTACCATTTCTTGAATTTCTTCTACTACTTTTTTAATAAAAGAAGGCATGCTCCAAGTATTACGACACTTACATATTTTAAAAACAAAGTTTTTCAAAATTGTTTTTCCTATCTCAGTATGAACAACTTCTGGATGAAATTGAACTCCATAAATAGACTTATTTTTGTGAGCAAAAGCTGAAAAAGGAGAGTTTTCAGAAGAAGCAATTGGATAAAATTCAGGGGGCAATACTTCAATTCTGTCACTGTGACTCATCCAAACTTTGTATTTTTTTCCTATTTTTAAACCTTTTAAAAGAGGATTTTTTTCTAAAATTTGAAGATAAGTTAACCCAAATTCTCTTTTAGAACTTCTTTCAACCTTACCTTTAAAAAGATAAGCTATTAACTGAGCTCCGTAGCATATTCCTAAAATAGGAATGTTTAATTTAAATATTTCAAAATCTATACTCGGAGCTTCTGCATCATAAACCGAAGCAGGTCCTCCTGAAAGGATTATACCTTTAGGAGAAAAAGTTTTAATTTCTTTTAAACTTGTAAAACAAGACTTAATTTCACTATAAACTCCAAATTCTCTAATTCTTCTGGCTATAAGTTGAGTGGTCTGGGAACCAAAATCTAATACTAATATTTTATCTTCCATAAATTCTTAAATTATTTTTAAGGAGTTATACTTAGTCATTGTTTTTAAAAGTCCAATTTCAAAAAGTTCTTCTATAGCTTTAATTACCCAGTTTATAACTTTTTCTATAATTTCTTTTTCTTCTTTTTTAAAAGGAGAAAGCACATACTCCTTGAAGTCTTCTCCCGAAGAAGGGCGGGAAATTCCTATTTTTATTCTTGGAAATTCCGAAGTCCCTAAAGCTTCAATTACAGACTGAACTCCCTTGTGTCCTCCTGACCCACCTTTAGGAAGAATTTTAAATCTTCCAACAGCTAGGTCCATATCATCGTAAATAAGAAGTAACCTTTGAGGTTCAATTTTTTGTTTTTCTATCCATTTTTTCACAGCTTCTCCTGAAAAATTCATGTAAGTTAAAGGTTTCACTAAAATAGCTTGAGAATTGTAAAAAGCAGCCAAACTTTTAAATTCCTTAAAAGGTTTAAATTTCAAATTATGTTTTTCAGCAAAACAATCTAACACTTTAAATCCTATATTATGTCTCGTATTTTCGTACTTTTCTTCAGGATTTCCTAATCCGCATATAAGCCACATTTAGCTATTCAGTTGAAGATTCACTTTCAGTTTCTGTTTTTTCCATAACTATAGTAACTACAGTTTCTTCTGGATTATCTTTAATTTTGATACCCTGAGGAACCTGAAGATCTTTTACATGTAATACATCTCCTATATCCAGTTCAGTTATGTCTACAATTATCTTGTCTGGAATTTGAGTAGGAAGACATTCAACAGTTACCTCGTGTTTTAAAATTTCTAGTATTCCTCCTTTAGAAACTCCTACAGGTTTACCTACTAATTCTAAAGGGATGTCAATTTCTATAGGTTCGGCTTCTTCTATAACTAGGAAGTCTAAATGAATAATTTGGTCAGTTACAGGATGAAGTTGATAATCTTTTAAAATAGCTTGTTTTCTTATAACTTCTTCATTAACAATTTCTAAGTTAAAAAGAAGAGTCTCTCCTTTGTATCGAAAAAGGATTTTTTCTAATTCATTAAACTTAACTACAACAGGAATAGGTTGAACATGAGCACCGTAAATGATAGCAGGAATTAATCCTTTTTTTCTTAATTTTTTAGCTACTTCTTTTCCGGTTTTTTCTCTTTTAATTACTGTAAGATTAACCTGTTTCATAGAAGGTCTCCTCCTTTAAAATTTTTTTAAATAAATAAAGAACTAATAGAATCATCAGTGTGTATTCTTCTTATAGCTTCTCCTAAAAGTTTAGCTACCGAAAGAACTTTAATTTTGCCAAGCTCTTGAGCTTCTTTTTTTAAAGGAATAGTGTCGCTTACTATAAGGGCTTTAAGAGGAGCTTTAGCTATTCTTTCTAAAGCTGGTCCAGAAAGAACAGGATGGGTAGCCATTCCGTAAACTTCGGTAGCTCCTCTTTCCATTAAAGCTTCAGAAGCCTGACACATAGTTCCTGCAGTGTCTACCATGTCGTCTATTATAATAGCTATTTTATTTTTGACATCTCCAATTACATTCATAACTTCACTTTCATTGGGTCTTTCTCTTCTTTTATCTATAATAGCCAAACTGCAATTTAGTCTTTTAGCGTATTCCCTTGCTCTTTCAACTCCTCCAGCATCTGGAGAAACTATTACTATTTCCTTATCTCTAAAGTTTTCTTTTATATAATTTAAAAATACAGGCAAAGCATAAAGGTGGTCAACAGGGATGTCAAAAAAACCTTGAATTTGTCCAGCATGCAAGTCCATAGTAAGAACTCGTCTTGCTCCTGCAGTTACAATAAGATTGGCTACTAATTTAGCTGTAATAGGTGTACGTGGAGCTGTTTTGCGGTCTTGTCGGGCATACCCATAATAAGGTATTACAGCTGTAATTCTACGGGCTGAAGCTCTGCGAGCTGCATCAACCATAATAAGAAGTTCCATAAGATTTTCGTTAACCGGAGGACATATTGGCTGAACCAGAAAAATATCAGTTCCCCTAACATTTTCCTTTAACTCTATAAAAATTTCTCCATCACTAAATTTTCTAATTACGCAAAGACCTAAAGGGGTGGCTAAGTACTCACATATTTTTTTAGCTAACTCTACATTAGCAGTTCCACTAAAAATTTTTAAATGATTTACAAACATAATTAACTCACCCTCCTCTTATTCTAAATTTTTCACCAAAAAAACTTTAAAGTAAGGAAATTTTGTTTTTATTTTAATATAGCTTTGAAAAGGGGGGGTATTTTCAAAAATTCCAAAAACTGTAGAACCAGTTCCACTTAAACTCACAGCTTTAGCTCCTTCTTCCTTTAAAGTCTTTTCTATAACTTCATATTCTTTAAATTTTTTCCAAATAAGGGCTTTAAAATCGTTTATTAAGCCCAGAGACTGCTTCCAAGGAGGAAGTTTTTCCGAATAATAAACAAGATTTTTATTATTTGTCAATTCCAATTTTTCATAAGCCCACTTAGTAGAAATTTCAAAACCGGGATAAACTAATAAATACCAGGCGGAGAAGTTAAAAAAGGGAGTAAGTTTTTCTCCAATACCTTCACCTATAGCAGAAAAATAGGGACTTAAAAAAAAATTTATATCTGCCCCTATAGCTCTACCTAGTGAATAAAGAGCACCATCATCTATTTCAAAAAGTTTTGCAAGAGCTTTAAGTATAGTAGCTGCATTACTACTTCCTCCTCCTAGTCCGCTTCCCAAAGGTATATTTTTTTTAATCCAAATACTACAGTTATCCTTAACTTTAAAACATTCTTTAAATTTTTGATAAGCTCTAAAGGCTAAATTTTTATCCAAAGGGATCTCAAAGTTCGGTTCCATTTTTAAAAAAAAACTTCTAGTTCCTTTTTTCACTTCTATTTCGTCGAAAAGGGTAATTTTTTGAAAAATAGTCCAAATCTCATGATAACCATCTGTTCTTTTTCTTAAAATCTGAAGAACAAGATTAATTTTAGCCGGAGAAAGAAGAAAGATACGATTCATTTAGAATTTAAATTGAAAAGCTTAATCTATTAATTTTACATATTTAAGCTTTAATTCAAAAAGAATACTTTCTAAAAGTTTTTCTTCTTCAACTGATAAATTGCCCTTAGTTTTCTCTTTAAGCATTTCTAAAGTATCTATAGTTTGTTTAGCAAGGAAAAGATTAGGCTGTTTTTTTTGGGTTATAGGGTCAGGAATTTCTCCTAAATGTACCAAAGCAGCTGTGTTTAGAGATAAAATAAAAGTACTAAAATTTACGAGATTGGACAATGGGTCAAAATTCTTTTTCATCTTACTTTTCTCCTCTTTTTTTAGTAACTACTATTCGGTTTTGCAAATAATGCCCTACTGTTATAGCTTTTTTATCTGTTAAAGTGTCTGAAAGTTTTTTAATAGTATCTGTAGGATAGTATTCTTTAGCTTTTTCTAAAAAACTACGAGCATCTTTTATTTTTCCGTCTATTAAATAATCTCTAGTTCTCTTTAAAATAGCTCTTTCTCTTTCAGCTATTTTTGCACTTCGGTCTTGATAGGCAAATAAAGAAAATAACTTAATCACTTCTTTAGCTTGGCATCTTGGACAAGGTGGAAAATCTTCGTTCATTTTTTGGAAAGCTTCAAAAGAAAAACCACAAATTTCGCATTTAAATTCATAAATCGGCATATTTTTATAAAAATATAATTTATAAAATGAAAGTTTACAAGAGGGTGTATAAGTCTATATAATACTTTAAACTTAAGTTGATTTTTTTCACTTTTTAAATAGGGGAAAATATTTCTTTGGATTGTATGAAAGCATAAGGGGATCATTTGTGAGGAAAACAAAAAATGTGGGAAAAATAGTTCATAAAATGATTTCAAAATTAAAGCCCCCCTGTGTGGGGGCTTAAAAAATATGAAAAATGATGAGAGATGTAGATAAAATAAAAGTTAACTTTAAAA
>JAUQQL010000046.1 GCA_030578315.1 Thermodesulfobacteriota bacterium
TTCAAATGCTTAACTCTCTTTCTTTTTCGGAGTGTAATTTTCTTTATAATATACTGAGATTTAAAAAAAGAGAAGAAGCTTTAAAAATTTTTACGAATTATTATTTTGAAAAAATAAAAAATTCTTAAGAAGATGTAAAAAGAGTCTCAAAAGCTCAAAAATTCTTCTATAACTATAAGCTTTGTCGTAGAACTTAAAATTTTTTATAAGTTTTTAAAAGTTTTTTACCTAACATTCACAATTAAAAAATAATATGATAAAATGTTTTCAATATTTTTATAAAATTTTTATTTTTTAAGGATATTTTATATATAGGAGGTGGTAAAGATGAAAAAATTTGCTATTATTTATGATGAAATTTTTCTTAAACATTACGCAGGAGACTATCATCCAGAAAGCCCATACAGACTCATTGCCACACTAGAAAGACTAAAAAAAGATGATGTTAAAGACTTGATAGAGTTTTTCAAGCCTGACAAAGCTACTAAGGAAGAAATTTTATGGAATCATACGGAAGCTCACTATAGAAAAATAGAACAGACTAAGGGATTGCGATATTTTTCTTTAGACCCAGATACTTCTACTAATGAATATTCTTTTGAAGCTGCACTCTATGCGGTAGGAGCTCAAAAAACAGGATTAAAACTTCTTTTTGAAAAGGGTTACGATTATGCTTTCGCTTTAGTAAGACCTCCTGGCCATCATGCAGAAAGAGATAGAGCTATGGGATTTTGTCTTTTTAATAATGTAGCTTTGGCAGCTTATTATGCTAAAAATTTATTTAATTTTCGCAGAATTTTGATTGTAGATTTTGACCTTCATCATGGAAACGGAACTCAGAGGTCTTTTTATAGAGATCCAGAAGTTCTTTTCTGCTCTTCTCATCAGTATCCTTACTATCCAGGAACCGGTAACTATAATGAAATAGGTGAAGGTGAAGGCAAAGGATATACTATAAACTTTCCTTTAAGAGGAGGTTGTGGAGACGAAGATTTTTGGTACTTATACTACAACATTTTAAGACCTATTGCTCTTCAATATAAGCCTCAAATTGTTCTTGTTTCTGCAGGCTTTGATTCTTTAGAGGGGGACCCTCTAGGAGGTCTTGACTTAACTTTTAGAGGTCTTTCAGGAATTATTACTATTTTAAAAGAAATTGCTCAAAGTTGTTGCAACAATAAGATTCTTTTTACTTTAGAAGGAGGCTATGATTTAAATAATATTTCTGAAGGTATTGCTACTATAATTAAAACCTTAATGCTTGAAACTCCTCAAATTGATTTTAAAAATATCACTCCATCCTCTTATACAGAAAAGCTTTATTCTCAAATAACTGACCTTCTTAAATTTAAGAACTATTGGGAAATATAAAAATGGTGATATCTGAAAAAATTCAAAACTACATAGAAAAAAGCTCTTGGATAAGAAAAATGTTTGAAGAGGGAGTGAAATTAAAAACCCTATACGGAGAAGATAAAGTTTACGATTTAAGTCTTGGAAATCCTGACTTGCCTCCTCCTCCTGAGGTTAAAGAAACTCTGAGAGAGATAGTCAATAATTATAATCCTTCTTATCATAGATATATGTCAAATGCTGGGTTTACAGAAGTAAGAGAGGTAGTGGCCAAAAAAATAAGTTTGGAACAGGGGATTACTCTTTCATTCCATGAAATAATCATGACTTGTGGAGCAGCTGGAGCTTTAAATGTTATTTTTAAAACGCTACTAAATCCAGGTGAAGAAGTACTTTTTCCCTCTCCCCACTTCGTAGAATATATTTTTTATGCTGAAAATCATCAAGGAATACCTAAACTAATTCCTACTAAAGAAGACTTTACCCTAGATTTAGACACTATTGAAAAGCATATTACTTCAAAAACTAAAATTTTTTTAATTAATTCCCCTAATAACCCTACTGGACAGATTTATTCTGAAGAAGAAATAAAAGGTCTTTCCGAAATCTTAATTAAAAAAAGTAAAGAATTTGGTAAACCTATTTTTTTAGTTTCTGACGAAGCTTATAGAAATTTAACTTTCGACGGAGAAAAAGTGCCTTCAATTTTTAAGTACTATCCTAATAGCCTTTTGGCTTATAGTTTTTCTAAAGAACTTTCTCTACCAGGAGAAAGAATAGGTTTTATAGCAGTTCATCCTGAAATTGAGTCTAAAAAGAAAATTTTAGAAGGACTTGTTCTTTGTAATAGAATTTTGGGATTTGTTAATGCACCAGCCTTGGCTCAAAGAATAGTTAAGAAGTGTGCTTTTTCTAAAGTTGAAGTTTCTATTTACCAAAAAAGAAGAAATTTAATTTGCCAAGTGCTAAAAAAAGCAGGTTTAGAATTTGTAAAACCTAAAGGCGGTTTTTTTATTTTTCCAAAAGTTCCGCTTGATGATGTAGAATTTTGCAATCTTTTAAAAGAAGAACTTATTTTAGCAGTTCCTGGAAGAGGATTTGGTAAACCTGGGCATATAAGGTTGTCTTTTTGTGTTTCTGAAGAACTCATTAAAAAAATGGAGCCTAACTTTTTAAGAGCTTGTGATAAAGCTTTAAAAATTAAAAAAAATGTTTAAGTTTGAGGTTGAATATAAAAGTAAAAAAACTTTTGCCAGAATAGGAAAGCTCATCACCCACAGAGGGGTAATTGAAACTCCTGTATTTATGCCTGTAGGAACCCAAGCTACAATTAAAGCTTTACCTCCTGAAACAGTTCAAAGTCTGGGATATCAAATTATTCTTTGTAACACTTATCATCTTTATCTGCGTCCTGGGGTAGAAGTAATAGAAAAAATAGGCGGTCTTCATAAATTTATGAACTGGAAAAGACACATAATTACTGATAGCGGAGGCTTCCAAGTTTACAGTCTTTCTCAATTTTGTGAAATTAAAGAAGACGGTATTTTATTTAAATCACATTTAGACGGAACAGAACATTTTTTAACTCCTTTAAAAATTTTAAAGATTCAAGAAAAGTTAGGTTCAGATTTTTTGATGGTTTTAGATACATGTATACCTTATCCATGTTCCTATGAAGAATCCAAAGCTTTAACAGAAATCACCCATTTGTGGGCTACAAAATCTTGGAACTACTGGGAAAAACACAAAAATAACAAACAAGCAATTTTTGGTATCATTCAAGGAGGTATGTACGAAAGCTTAAGAAAAAAAAGTGCTCAATTTATCGCTTCTTTTGATTGGGATGGAATAGCTATTGGAGGACTTTCTGTAGGAGAACCTATGGAAGTTAGAAATATTATGCTTGAAGTAACTATAGAAGAACTGCCTTTTAATAAACCACGGTATTTAATGGGAGTAGGAAATCCTCTAGACTTAGTAGAAGCTATCTTAAGAGGGGTAGATATGTTTGACTGTGTCCTTCCTACTAGAAATGCTAGAAGAGGTAGTGTATTTACCTCACAAGGATTGATTTCTATAAAAAATGCAAGTTTTAAAGAAAGTTCTCAACCTCTTGACCCTGAATGTGAGTGCTATGTATGTAAAAACTATTCTAAAGCTTATCTTAGGCATCTTTTTCATGCTAAGGAACTTCTGGTTTATTACTTACTTACTCTTCACAATTTATTTTATTATGCTAAACTGATAAAAAAAATTAAAAAAGCTATTTTAGAGGAAAGTCTAGAATCTTTAAAAGAAGAATTTAGAGAACTTTATGGAAAATTTAATTCTGAAAATTAAGAAGGGAGGTTTTTTATGAGTTTTTTAGATTTTTTAGTTGCTTCGGCTTTGGCTATGGCTCCTCCCCCAGGACAAGGAAGTCAAACTGGAGGTTTAATAGGCCTTTTATTTACTCTTTTACCTCTAATTTTTATTTTTGTAATTTTTTATTTTCTTCTTATTCGCCCTCAACAAAAAAGGATGAAAGAACATCAAAAATTTTTGTCTGAGTTAAGAATTGGACAAAAAGTCTATACTTCTGGTGGAATAGTAGGAAGAATAGTTAAAATTGAAAATGACCTTGTGTGGCTAGAAGTTGAAAAGGACATTTTAATACCTGTTATAAAGGGATATATTTCGGGAAATTATCAATAACAATTTTAAATCTGGTTTTCCTTCATCCAGTTTTTTAAAGTTTCAAGTGCTCTTTCTGCCATTTTAAGGTATTTTAGTTTTTTAGAAAGTTTTTTACCTTCTTTTAAAGGTTGAAAAAGGCCCCAATTAATATTCATAGGTTGAAAATATTTAGGATTTGCACTTTTTAAATAGTTAATTAAAGCTCCTATAGCTGTTTCAGGTGGAGGAACTATTAAGGATTTATGTTTAACCAATCTTGCCGCATTAATTCCAGCTATTAGTCCCATAGCAGTTGATTCTACATATCCCTCAACTCCAGTTATTTGACCAGCTAAAAAAATAGAAGGATACTTCTTTAACTGTAAAGTAGGCTCAAGTACTAAAGGAGCATTAACAAAAGTGTTACGGTGAACTGAACCAAAACGTGCAAATTCAGCCTTTTCAAGTCCAGGAATCATACGAAAAACTCTTACTTGTTCATGATACTTTAATTTAGTTTGAAATCCAACTAAATTATACAAAGTTTTTTCTTCATTTTCAGGTCTTAACTGAACTATAGCGTAAGGTTCCTTTCCTGTCCGAGGGTCTTTTAAACCCACAGGTTTCATAGGACCAAATCTTAAAGTATCTATACCTCTTTCAGCCATAACCTCAATAGGTAAACATCCCTCAAAATATTTAGGTTCTTCAAAAGAATGTAAAGGCACTTTTTCTGCTTTAAGAAGTTCCTTAACAAATCGTTCGTACTCTTCTTTAGATAAAGGACAATTTACATAAACACCTTCTCCTTCTAAATATCTATCTGCAATAAAAACCTTTTCCCAATTTATAGAATCTGCGTACACAATGGGAGATATAGCATCGTAAAAATGAAGATAAGGAACCTCTATAAGTTTAGATAAAGCTTCTGCCATAGAAGAAGAAGTTAAAGGACCAGTAGCAATAATTACCACCTTGTCTAAAGGTATTTCAGTAACTTCTTCTCTTATAACTTCAACCAAGGGATGATTTAATATTTTTTCAGAAATATATAAAGAAAAACAATCTCTATCAACAATTAAAGACTTCCCACCTTTTATTTCACAATTTATAGCAGCTTCCATTATGAGAGAACCTAAAATTTTTAGTTCTTCTTTTAAAAGACCAACTGCTTTATTTAACTCTTTAGAACGAAGAGAATTTGAACATACAAGCTCCGCAAGTCTGTCTGTTTTATGAGCCGGAGTTTTTTTGAAAGGGCGCATTTCATAAAGTCTAACTTTTACTCCTCTTTTGGCAATCTGCCAAGAAGCTTCAGAACCTGCTAAACCTCCTCCTATAACTAAAACTTCCATCAAATTAGTTTTCTAATAATCTAAACCAGGAATTTCAACAGATACGATTCTAGGAGTTATAAATACCATAAGCTCGGTTTTCTTTAAGTCCTTTTCTCTTCTTTTAAAAAGTTCATGCACAGCTGGAATTCTAGATAAACCTGGTACTTGTTCCAAATTTTCACTCACATCGTCAGTTTTTATTCCTCCTATTACCAAGGTATCTCCACTGTTAATAAGAACTCTGGTTTTGGCATAGCGAGTAATAATTGCAGGCACTCCCTGAACTACGGTTCCAAAGTCAGGAGAACTTTTTTCTACTTCTACATCCAAGTTTATTCTATTATCTGGGGTGATGTGAGGTGTAACTTTTAATCTTAATACCGCATCTAAAAACTGAGTAGTAGCTACACCAAATTGAGTTAACTGAAGATAAGGAATTTTATATCCTTGTTTGATTTCAGCTTCTTGATGGTCAAGAGTAATTATTTTAGGCTTAGCAAAAATACGAGCTACTCCTTGAGATTCAAGCGCAGAAAGTTCTACATCAAGTAGAAGAACACTTCTCCCGAGATGCCCAAAAAGAAATCCTATATTGGTATTACCTGCAGTGCCTAAGTCAACTACAGTGCCAAGGGGAAGACCAAACCCTACAGCTTTAGTAATACCTTGAATAACACCAGAAGTAACTTGATTTAAAACATTGTTCTGTAAATTTGTAGAATCTTGTATATTAGTATCTAGAATAGATGAAGTATCCCGAGTACTACTACTTTGGACTGTAGATGAGGTATCCCAGGTGTCACTCCTTTGGGCTGTAGATGAGGTATCCTGAGCACTACTACTTTGAACTGTTGTAACAGTTTGTCTTGAAGTTACCCCATTAGTAGTTGTAGTAGTATCACTAAAAGTTCTACCCTGCGTAGCAGTAGAAGTATCTCTAAAAGTTCTACCCTGCGTAGCAGTAGTAGTATCACTGAAAGTTCTACCCTGCGTAGCAGTAGAAGTATCTCTGAAAGTTCTACCCTGTGTAGCGGAACTTTGAGCTAAGTTACTCTGAGTAAAGACTGAACTTCGTTCTCCACTTTCTCTTATATTCCTTCCTATATCAACATTTGCTTCTCGGTTTCTTCCTACACCAAGAATAGTATGTTCAGAACCTCTATAAGCAACTCCTCCCCATCTAATACCTAATCTGTGAGCATAAGTATCTTGAACTTCAACAATTCTAGCCTCAATTAAAACTTGCTTAGTAGGTTTGTCTATTTCCTTAATTACTCTCTCTATTTCCATTAAGTTTTTTTCGGTATCCTTTGCAATAATAATATTAGTAAAAGGTTCATAAGTAATTCTACCCTCCCCTCCAGTAGTAATAACTTCTCGTAATCTATCTATAATCTTATCAGCCTTAACGTATTTAAGTTGAAAAGTTTTAGTAATAAGGGGTCCTCTTTCTTGAATATCTTTAACTGAAGTTAAATAGTCTCTATACTTATCACTTTCTGCTTTTATTTCTTCTATAGGAGCAATTCTTACTACATTACCTATTTTTATCATTCCGAGTCCAAAGTTAGCTAAAACTATCTCCAATACCTGGTCCCAAGGTACCTGATGAAGTTTTAAAGTTATGTTACCTTTGGCTTTCTCACTTACTACTATGTTAATTTTTCCTACCTCGGCTAAAAGCCTAAATACTGCATGAAGGTCTGCTTCTTGAAAGTCAACTGAAATGGGTGTTCCCTTATACTCTTTTGTGAAAGGAAGCTCAACACTTTTGTGAATTTGAGAAAGAGGAAATTCATACTTGGGTAAAATTTTTCTTTCTGTTTCATTCATAGTTTTTTTTAGAACATCTTCTCCTTTAATAATTACTACTTGGGGTACTTCTTTCCTATCCCAGATTAAATCTATAATCAATTTATTTTCATAAGGTTGGGCTCTAAAATTAAATCTATCTACAAGCTTCATATTAATTAGAAAATAGTTTTTTTCCAAAGAAATATTTATTTCTTTAATTTTTTCTTTAGGCAATTTCTTTATCCAACTAACTTCTCCAGGATAGGTATTTATAAGTTTTACTTTTAATATATTTTGTTCTGCTTCAATTTCGTAAGTAGGATAATTCTCAAATACAAAAATTAACCTTTCAACCGGCTCCCTTAAGAAAATTACTTCTTTTAAGATATTTTTAGCTTTTCCATAAGATAAACTTTTCCCACACCACAAAAAAAATATTAAAAAGACAATAGACCAATATATTCTTTTTTTCATTTTAAATTTTCTCCTTCTTTAAAGTTATTTTTTTAATATTTTTAACCTTCTCTCCGAAAATATCCTCTACTTCTTCTTCAAGAAGAACATAGTTTTCTCCAATATCTAAAATCTTTCTTGACCCTAACCTACTTCCCACTTTTAATATATACCCTTTACGAGCAGCATCTTGAATCAAAGCCCATTTTTCTCCCCTTTTATTTATAATTCCAACTAATTCTAAAGGAATATGTTCTTCTTTTTGAGACATAAAAGTAGTAGTAAAAAAAGGATTTTTTAAATTACTTAACGAAATTCGATAAGAAGGTTTATAAATTTCTTCTTTCCATTTTTTTAGTTCTACATCACTAACTACTTCTCCCCTTTTTGAGGGGATCTGTATTTCAACTTTTTCTTCTTTTTTTAAACAACTAATTGTAAGAAATCCTAAGACCAAAATAAAAACTAAATATCTTAACATTTGTATCTCTCTACTTTTTTTTGGTTACTTCTACTCCTGTATATTTAAAAGTATGTATCTGAGATTTTACTACAAGATTAGGATCTCCCTCTTTACTTTCTAGTTGAGCACTGTCTAAAATTACCAAACGAGGCATATTCTCAACTTCATTAAAAAAGTTAATAATTTGCTCAAACTTCCCTTTTACTTCTATATTTAAAGGAATAATATTATAATAGTCTTTTTGAATTTCGCTTCCGGGTTGAAAAACCAAAATTTCTAATCCATTTTTTTTACCCTTTTGTGCTATCTCTTTTAGAAGATCCGGTATCTCCTTTTCAGAAGGCAAAATAGTTTGTATCTCTGCCAAAAATTCTCTTCTTTTTTCAAGTTTTTTTTCTAAATCTTCTTTTCCTTTAACTATTTTTTCGTATTTAGCTATTTCTAAATTTAATTTATTAATTTCTTCTTCAAGATTTTTAATCTTTTCTTGAACATTTATAAAATAAAACTGATAAAATAGAAACAAAGGTAAAATTATAGAAATCATAAATAACAAAAATTTCTCTCTTTTAGTTGCTGTCTCTTCCCAAAATTTTAATCTTTCAAAAATTTCTTCAAACTTTTTCTTTAGGTGTTTTATTTTTTCTATATTTACTTTCATTTTTAATTTCAAAACCCTACCTCAGTTTCAAATTCTACATAACTAAAAGGCCCACGCTTTTGTTGAACTGTTTTTTTTAACTCCACATACTTAAATAATTCTTTATTATTCTCCAAATTATTTAAATAATTAGCTATATACTCTAAATCTGAACTTAAAGCCTTAAAACTTGCTTTGGAACTATTTAAATTTAAATTACTAAATAGTATTTTATTGTTACCAATAGAAGAAATGAGTGATTCTATAACTTTCAGCTTTTGTCCTTGTAACTTTTTAAGATTAACAATAGTAGTAATTCTTTTTTTTATTTCCTCGTTTTCCTCTTCCAATTGTTTCACTCTCTGAGCCAAAACCTGATATTCTTTTAACTTTTGTTCCTTTTCTAACTTTTGATTTTCCAAATCCTTAATCTTCATCTGGTAGTAAAAAAAACCTCCTACAATAACTATTAAGGTTAAAAATAATAATCCTAAGTAAAGCTTTATTAAAGTTAATTTTGATTCTTCTACAAGAATTTCTTCTTTGTAGTGTATCTTTAGTAAATTAAATTTTATTATCATTATATAAAATCCTTTATTGCTGTAGCAATAGCTAAAGCTCCTTGAGTGCCTATAATAGATAAGTAATCAGGATCTATATTGGTTGAAATTTTTAATTTATTGTTTTTATTAACTACCAAAGACTTTATGGGAACGTTTAAAAATTTACTTAAAACAGCTTCAATATTGGGAATAGCAGCTCCTCCACCAGTTAAGTAAATAATTTGCGGTCTAAAATTAAATTTATTAAGTAGTAGTGCCAAGCTATACTCTATTTCTTTTATAAACTCTTTTATGTATTCTTTATAAAATTCAATAATTTTAATTCTTTTTTCATTTTTACTAGGATTAACCACTAACTTTTCTGCTGTCTCAAGACTTATTTTTAGCTCCTTTGCTACTTTACTGATAAATTTCTTAAAACCTAAATTTAAAAGTTCTCTCCCATAAACAGGACCTTTTTTTTCACAAAAAAAGAGCTTAATTTTACTATAACCCCAATCTATAATTAATTTGTTTTCTTCTCCATATAAATATTCAGTATAGTTATGTAAATTAATTATATCTGCGTCAATATTTACTAACTCAAGCCCTAACTTTGTAAAAAATTTTACATAACTATCTATTATGTTTTTTTTAGAAACTAAATAAAATACATTATAACTTCCCTCGTAAGGAATAGCATAATAGTCGTAATAAACATCTTCTATTTTATAAGGAATTTCCTCGTCAATTTTTTCTTCTAAAGCTTTTAGATTTTCTACATCTTTAATAGAAAAATTACCTAAAATAACCAAATCATAAGGAAGAGATAAATAAACCTTCTTAATAGGAGATTTAAAAGAATCTAAAAGAAGTTTTATATTAGTGTAAAGTATTGCTTCATCATTAATAATTCCATTTATTATAGCATTGTTAAACGTTTTACCTCGTATAAATCCAGTAAGAACAGGATATCCCCCTTCTTTCTGAACTTCTGCAATTTTAATATAAAAAGAACCTAAATCAAAAGAAAGAAAACCCTCTTTTTTAAATTTTTTCCAAAAAAATAACATTCTTTAAAAGAAAATCCTACCAAACTTTTTTTAAAAATCAAGCATTAAAAACAAATTTTTAAATTTTGAATAGAGACTTTTGGTTAAATCTTTATAAAAATTTTGATAAGCTTTAAACGCTAACATTCCCGCTTTTTTTAAACCTATCTATTCAAGAGACATAGCAAGAGAAGAAAGATCCTTTAACCTTTAAATAGAATTAGTCTCTTTAAAAAAATTATACCATCTATATCAAATATTTGAAAACCTTCTTCAGGCATAAAATAGAAAATAGAAATTACTAAATTTCGTATCTCTTAGAAGAATGCCCTTTTCGTGTATAAAAAGATAAAACTTACCAACTTAAATAAAAACACATGATTATTAATTAATATCCTGCTTTTAAAAAACCCTTTTCTAAATAAGGGAAGAGAATACCTCCGTAGAAAGGTTCTTTTTTAAGTAAAGCCAAAAAAGAAGAAAAACTAAAAATTAGATAAAGTTTCAAGATGGGAATTTTTAATGCATTTAATTTGAAGAACTTTTAGCTGTAATCCTTTAATCTATTTCTTTTAAAAGTTTTGGTAAAAAGATAATTTTAAAAAAAGTAAAGAAAAGTTGGTATTTAAGCCGTTTATTGATTCCTCAATAAATACCGAAGTTAGTTTCATCGTAGGGAGTTGTAATAACAGGAGTTCCAGAAGCTAAAGCTTCAAGAGTGGATTAAGCTTCCGGATCATAAAAAGTAGGAAGCACAAAAAGGTCTGAAAGAGCGTAAATTTCTTCCATTTCTTTTACTTTACCTAAAAAAATATCTTATACGCTCACTAGAAAAATCTTCTTTCCCAGCTACTAAGAGTTTAACTCTAGCTGGAAGCTCTGGTAAGATTTTTAAAAGATGTTCAAGCTCTTTTCTTTTAGCGTCGTATCCTAAAAAAGTATTTAAAAAATTTTTCTTCTCTTTAAGTTTGGGATTAAACTTTTGTTGGTTTATTCCTCTATAACACACTACAGTCTTTTTAAGATTTTGAGGATAATAAGTTGAAATTAAATTGTTAGTATGAGAAAATAGGACAATTATTTTTAGAATTGTCTAAAGCTTTTTTTCAAGCTTAAAAAGAACCTGATAGCGAGGACGGAAAGAAACTAAACTAATAAGATAAATCATACGAAATAGAGTTTAATTTATATAGATTAGGCTACAAGTCAACTTCTCAAGTTAAGAATAATTTCTATAACTATAGGTTCTGTATCCAAACTTTGACTAAAACTTTTTGCTTATTGGTTGTTGTCTTTTAAAATTAGTTAAAGAACTTTAGGACTTGGATATTATAGCATAGTTTTTTAAAAAACTATTCAAAAAGTTCCAAGAAAAAGCTTTAAAAAGTATAGATAAAAGGAAAAAGTAAAAAAAATAATCTAAAATTCTTCCTCTTCTTCTTTTTCTTCTTCATAAAGATATTCAAACTCTTCGGTTGTCTCTTCTTTTGGAATATGAGGAATATAAGGAACTCTTATAATTTCTCTTAACTGTTCAAGTTCTAAAGTTAAATCTTCATCTTCCTGGCAAATTTCACAGTTTTTAATATGTCTGTTCACTAATTCCATCATTTTTAAAGGAGATAAGGTAAATTCTCTTACCTGATGATACCAATCGCGAATTAAATATTTCAATCTTTCACACCGCATGACTTTTGTTATCCTCCTTTAATATAAAAAATTTTGTTAAGGTTTAATACCACATTAATTTATATTAAAATCTTATAGAATCAAGAAAAAGCATAACATAAAATCCCAAGAAGAATCCCAAGCTTATAATAGGCTCATTCTTTTGTTTGTTGTAAATTTCTGGTATAACTTCTTTTACAGTTACAAAAAGCATAGCTCCTCCAGCTAAGCTTAATCCGTAAGGTAAAAGAAAGGGAAAATTTTTAAAAAAGTGGACTCCTGTTAAAACTGAGACAAATTCTACTAATCCGCTTAAAAGACCTAATAAAAAAGGTTCTAAACTTTTTTTCTTTAAAGTAGCCAAAGGTAAGGACACCACTATACCTTCGGGTAGGTCTTGAATACCTATGGCTAAAGCAGTAATTAATCCTTTTTTTAATTCCAAATTTAAGACTGTTCCTATAGCTAACCCCTCTGGAAAATTGTGAATAACCATAGCAAAAGTTAAAAGCCAAGCAGTTTTTAACTTATTTTGCAATTCTTTAGGCCCTTCGTAACCTTTAACAAAATGTTCATGTGGAAGTAAACGGTCTACAAGATACATTAAAAGAAGTCCTAGTAAAATACCTATAGCAGTAGGTAAAAAACTGTTACTAATTTCTATGGCAGGAAGTATTAAACTAGTAAAGCTTGCAACTAACATAACTCCTGCTGCAAAGGAAAGACTAAGGTCTATTCCCCAAGAAGGTATTTTTTTAGAAAAAAGAGACAATAAAGATCCCAGGGAAGTAGTTAAAGCTACAAATATTCCTATTATGAAAGCTATAGTGGTTAAAGAGCTTTTAGAAAAATAGGTAAACCAGAAAGTAAATAGTTCTATCAAATTTTAATCTCTTTAAATTTCTTGTTTTCTCTTTGTATTTAAATTGTATTTAAATAACAATTATA
>JAUQQL010000047.1 GCA_030578315.1 Thermodesulfobacteriota bacterium
TTTTTCTTTATTATATTAAGATTAAGTTTTAACTGAATATATTATAATTTTATTTTCTTTTTCTTTCAAAAGATTAAAAGAAAGAAAAATTAAAAGAAAAATAACAAAAAATATTCTAAAAAAATAAGAACAATAAGAACTCACTAAATAACCTTCAAAAGTAATTTCTTATCTTTTTAATTCTACCAAAAAACCATTTTTTAGCAAAAAAATTTTATCCATTTTTTGAGCCAATTCTAGATTATGAGTAACTAGGATTATAGTAGTATTAAACTCTTTATTGATCTGTAAAAATATTTCAGCTACTTCGTTTGCACTTTCAGGGTCTAAGTTTCCAGTTGGTTCGTCAGCTAATAAAAGGGGGGGATTCAAAAATAAAGCTCTAGCAGTTGCAACCTTTTGTCTTTCTCCTCCAGAGAGTTGAGAGGGCTTATGATCTTTTCTTTCTAAAAGACGAAACTTTATAAGTAATTCTTCGGCTCTTTTTCTACAATTTTCCCTATCCCAATTAGAAATAAGTCCTGGTAAAATTATATTTTCTAATACTGAAAATTCAGGCATAAGATAGTGAAGTTGAAAAATAAAACCTATTTTTTCTCTTCTAATCTGGGACAATTTTTCTTCATCTGAAAAGTTTACTTTTTTTCCTAGAAAGTAAAATTCTCCTGAAGAGGGTTTATCAAGAGTTCCTATAATGTTTAAAAGAGTAGTTTTCCCTACTCCAGAAGGTCCAACTATAGAAATTTTTTCTCCTTCTTTAACTTTTATGTTTATTCCTTTCAAAATTTCAAGTTTTCCTTGAGGAGTATCAAAGCTTTTAACAATGTTTTTTAATTCTAAAAGGACTTTATCCATGACGTAAGATTTCAGCAGGTACAATTTGAGTGGCTTTTTTGGCAGGATATAAACAAGCTAAAACACTTATACCTACAGCTACAAAACTTATTAAAAAAAGATCAAAAATTTTTAATTTTATAGGCATATACTCCACAGGATAAACCTCGGTGGGAAGTTTTATGATAGGATAGTGAGATAAAAAAATACACAAAATTGTTCCTAAAAGAAGACCTAAAATCATACCAGTAAAAGACAATATAAAGCCACAAAAGAAAAAAATTTTTAAAATACTTTTAAAATTTGCTCCCAAAGCTCTTAGAATTGCTATGTCCACCTTTTTTTCGTTAACCAACATAATCATAGCTGCCAAAATAGTAAATAAAGAGACAGTTACCATAAGAGTTAATACCACAAAAAGTCCTACTTTTTCCATTTGAAGAGCTGCAAATAAATTTCGATTCCACTCCTGCCAATCTAAGAGATGAACTTGAACCCCCAGATGAGTTGAAAGTTTCTCTTTATAAAGTCGGGACTTAAAAGGGTCTTTAAGTTTAACTTCTAAAGAATAGTTTAAAGGAGTAATTTTGTTAAGAAAAGAAGAATATTCTACAAAAACTAGACTTAAGTCATAATCATAAACCCCGGTTTCAAAAGAACCAACAACTTTTAAAGTAAGAAATTTTGGAAAAAATCCAAAAGGAGTATAAATACCTTCTACAGTAATAAAATTAACTTCTTCTCCTATTTTTAATCCTAATTTTTGTTTTAACTTTTCTCCAACTACTACTAAAAGCTTACCTTCAGAAGTTTTTTTCTCATATCCTAGTTCTAATTCAAATTTTTTAAACCCTTTTTCTTTTTTAAAACTTTCTAAATTCACAGCTTTAAGGATAATTCCTATAGGTTGTCCCTCTTTAACTATTAACCCTTGAAGCGAAGAACTTTCTTGCAAACTAATCAACTCTGTAAAAGGAATTTCTGTTTTAAGAATTTCTAAAATTTTAGGTTTAATTTGTGGATTATAATAGGTAATACTTAGGTGAGGATTTAAACTTAAGATTTTTTCGGTAAGAGCTTCTTTAAATCCTGTAATTACTGCATTTACTACTGTTAAAGCACAAACACTCAAAGCTACTCCTATCACAGCTATGATAGTAATAATACTAGTAAATCTTTCTCTTTTAGGAGAAAAAATATATTTTAAAGCTACAAAAAGTTCCCAGCTTAAAAATTTTTTCATCAAGTTTCTTCTTTTTTTCTCAGGTGAGGAAATAAAATAACTTCTCTTATAGAAGCACTATCAGTAAAAATCATAACTAATCTATCAATTCCTATGCCCTCTCCTGCACAAGGTGGCATCCCGTATTCTAAAGCTATTAAAAAATCTTCATCAATTTCTGGAGGTATTTCTTCATCAATATCTCTTAAAGCTATTTGTTCTTCAAATCTTTTTCTTTGGTCTCGAGGATCGTTTAATTCTGAAAAGGCGTTAGCAATTTCTTTTCCAGCTATGTAAAGTTCAAATCTATCTGCAATTGTAGGATTTAAGTCATTTCTTCTTGCAAGAGGAGAAATCTCTACAGGAAATTCAATCACAAAAGTAGGTTGAATTAGTTTAGGCTCAACCAATTCTTCAAAAAGCTTAGCCCACCACTTGCCAAGGCGAGGATCCTTAAGATTTAACTCTATATTTTTTTCTTTAGCAAATTCTAAAAGTTTAGACCGATCTCTTAAAATTTCTTCAGGAATTCCTCCTAAACTTACTAAAGCTTCAAGAAATTTAATCCTTCTCCATGGAGGAGTAAAGTCTATTTCTTGTCCTTGATAAGTTATTTTTGGACCTCCCTTAATTTCTAAAGCTAAGCCATATAGCAGCTCCTCAGTTCTTCTTATTAAGTCTTCGTAGGTAGCATAAGCTTCGTAAAACTCTAGCATAGTAAACTCAGGATTGTGCTTACTTGAAACTCCCTCGTTTCTAAAATTCCTATTAAGTTCAAATACCTTTTCAAATCCTCCTACTATAAGTCTTTTAAGATAAAGTTCGGGAGCAATTCTTAAATAAAAGTTCATGTCTAAAGCATTATGATAAGTAACAAAAGGTTTTGCAGCTGCACCTCCCACAATAGGCTGCATCATCGGAGTTTCTACTTCTAAAAATCCTTCGGAAATAAAGTAATCTCTTATATACTGAATTATTTGAGTTCGCATTCTAAAAATTTCTCTTGTTTTAGGATTCATAATTAAGTCTAAATACCTTCTTCTATACCTAAGTTCTACATCTTTAATTCCATGATACTTCTCTGGTAAAGGTCTTAAAGATTTAGTAAGAAGCTTAAAAAAATTAACTAAAATAGTAACTTCTCCCGTTTTAGTTTTTATTACTCTTCCGGTAACCCCAATAATATCTCCAATATCTATATATTTTTTAAAAAAATCAAAGTCTTCTGAAGAGATTTCAGACTTAGAAATTAATATTTGAATTCTATCAGTTTCATCTTGTAAATGAGCAAAAATAATCTTTCCCATTTCTCTTTTAGCCATAACTCTTCCAGCTAAGCTAAATTCAACTCCTATCTTTTCAATTTCTTTTTCAGACAAATTTTGATACTTATCCAAAATAAACTTAGCTTTATCTTTAGGACAAAAGTCGTTAGAATAAACCTTTATCCCTTTTTCTTCAATTTTCCTTAACTTTTCTAATCTTACCTTAATTATTTGAGATTCTTCACTCATCTTAGTCCCTCTTGAGTGCGATACTAAAGTTTTAGGTATTTTATAACGAAATTTACTTTTTCCAATAAGTTTTAGTCCTAATCCTTATTAGCTTTGGGATGAGCTTTAAAGTAGTTTTTAAAAAGAAATTCATAATTGACTTGGGTGTAGTGCTCAGTGGTAGCCAAAGAACTGTGCCCTAAGAACTCCTGTATGGTTCTTAAATCTGCTCCAGCATTTAAAAGATGAGTAGCAAAACTATGTCTTAAAAGATGAGGATGAAGATAAGGAAGATTTTTTTTCTGACCTTCTTTTTTTATAAGATATCTTATCCCCCTTTCACTTAACTTATCTCCTCTAAAATTTAAAAATACAAACTCGGTATATTTATTTAACTTTTCTAAAAAAATTTCCCGAATCTCTAGATATTTTTTTAAAACAAAGTAAGCTTTCCACCCAAAAGGCACTATCCTTTGCCTTTTGCCCTTTCCGAAAACTTTTATAAATCTAAATAAAAGGTCAATCTGCTTTAAAGTTAAATTAGCTAATTCGCTCACCCTTAAACCTGAACCATAAAAAATTTCTAAAATAGCTTTGTTTCTTAAAGCTAAAAAATCTTTTTCTTCCATATTGTCTATAAGTAAATTTATCTCCTCCTCAGTTGGAACATTAGGAATAGACTTCTTTTTTTTAGGAAACGGCAACCTTATATGTATAGGATCGTTTATTTTCCCTTCTTTTAATAAAAATTTTAAAAAACTTCTTAAACAACTTATTTTTCTTTCTATGGTAGAAGAATTTTTATTCTGAAATTTTATTTCAAAAAGAAAATCTTTAATTAATTTATCTTTTAACTGTTCTAAAGTAAAATCAGAATATTTTTTACTAATAAAGGATAAAAATTCTTTAAGGTCGTTTCTGTAAGCTTTAAGAGTATGTTCAGAATAGTGTTTTTCATTTTTAATATAACTCAAAAAACTTTCTACTTCTCCAAAAAGTTGCAAAATTCCACTCATTTATTCTATTTTAGTTAAAATTTTTTCTATTTTATGATAAAAGTCTTCTATGTTAAAAGGTTTTAAGAGAAGTCGCTCTTCAGGAATTTCTAACATAGAGAAAATATCTCCCGAAAGGTATAAAACTTTTAGGTAAGGAATTTGTTTTTTTAAAATTTCATAAAGTTTTTCTCCCGAATATTCTTTTAAGTTTAAATCTGTTATCAAAAGATCAATGTCTTTTAACTTTTCGAGGTCTCTTAAAACTTCTTTAGGATCTGAATAGGCTACTACCTCGTAATTTTTTTGTTTCACAAAAGTTTCCAAGAAATTTTTTATTTCTTCATCATCTTCTACTAAGAGAATTTTTATTTTTTTATACTCCGGTAATTTTTCTTGTTTTTTCTCTCTAAGACTTTTTTTCTCTAATAGCGGAACAAAAATTTTGAAAATTGATCCCTTATTCACCTCACTTTCCACTTCTATATATCCTCCTAAATTTTTAATATGACTATTTACTAAAAATAATCCTAAACCACTTCCTTTATCTTTAGTAGTAAAAAACGGAGTAAAAATTTTTCTAAGATTTTCAGGAGCTATTCCGCATCCTGTATCTTTTATAGAAATAATTAAAAAATTTAAACCTCTATTTCTATCAAAAATAGTTTTAAGATTAATAAAAATATTCCCTTCATGTTCTATAGCGTCTCTAGCATTGGTTATAAAATTTAAAAAAATATATCTCCAAAGTGAGGCATCTCCAGGTACCCAAGCAGAAGAAAAATAATCTAAATCCAAATACAAATTTATATTTTCTCCTGCAATTAATTGAAAAAGTTCTAAGTTTTCTTTAAGAAAAGAAATCATGTCTATATATTTAGATTTCAAGTCTCTTACTTCCTTAAGATAGCCTAAAAGAATTCTATTTAAGTCTATCCAAGAAGAAAGTAGACTTTCTATAAAATTTAAATATTCGTTTATTTTTTCAGGATAATTCAGATTTTCTCTTATTTTTAAAATATAAGTATTGGTATTTTGCAAAATATTATTAAAGTCGTGAACTAAACTTTTTAAAAAATTTGAAAAAGTCTGACTTTTATGAAGGTCTTCTAATTTTGTTTTTGCTTGTAAAAATTCAGTAACATCTATTCCTGTAAAAACAACCAATCCTTCTTCTTTCAATAGAAAAACATTCCACATAAAAGTTCTAATTTTCTTTTCCTTAGTATAAAGAGAAAAAATAATCTTTTCTTCTTTCAAGTCTATCAAAGCTCTTTGGTAATAAAGTTCTACAATAATTTTTTCTTCTTCCGAAACTAGATTTTCTATAAAATCTAGATCCACTACTTCCGAAAAACTAAATCCTAATGATTTTTCAAAAAAGGAATTAACATATAAAATTCGACGATTTTTAAGAACTAAAACTACTATAGGAAGGTTCTCTAAAAACCTTTTTAATCTTTGCTCAAAAGGAAGTTCTTTTTTAACTTCTTTCATTAATATTAAAATTCTATAACTTTTTAAGTAAATATATTCAAAAAGTAAAAAATTTTCCTTTTCAGAAAGCAGACCAAAAGAAATTTTTTTATTCTCTTCATTTAAGTAAGATATAGGGCAAAAAAAACAAGGGCAATCTTGGTTATAAAAAAGTTGATAACACTTTATTTTTTTTCTTTCATAGAATTTAGTTAAAAACTTTTTAGCCTCACTATTTAAAAAGACAATATTATAAGACTTATCAATGATTAAAATAGGAATATCTAATTCATCTAAAATTTTATTTAGCTTTCTCATTTTTAAACTACAAAATTAGACATAATAAAGTTATTTTAGCGTACAAAATTTTTATTTTTAAACAAAAGACTCTCAAAAAAGCTACAATTTTAACTAAAGTTTTAAAGAATTTGCCATTTCTGAAAGTGTTTTCTTGTCTATTTTCCCTACAGGATTTTTAGGAAGCTCTTTAAGAACTACAAATTCCCTGGGACGTTTAAAATCAGCAAGCTTTTCTTTACATATTCTTTTTATTTTCTCTAAAGCCTCCTTTTCGTCTTGTTCCTCGATAAGCGATATAAAACATACTAACTGTGAACCCAAAATAGTTTCCTTACCTACCACTGCTACTTCTTTTACAACTCCACTTTCGATTATAGCTCTTTCAATCTCTATAGGATATACATTTTCTCCGTGAACTATTATCATGTCATCAATTCTTCCATAAAGAGTTAAAAAACCATCTCGGTCTATGCTTCCCAAATCGCCCATTTTCAAATATCTACCATAAAAAGCTTTTTGAGTATCAGCATTTATATAACCTTTCATATATCTAGGAGCTGTAACTACTTCTCCTATTTCTTCAATTACAAACTTACCATTTTTCAAAATCCTTACCTCTACACCTTCTACTTCTTTACCTACTGTATCAGCATGACTTAAAGCATATTTATCATCAAGAATAGTTATAGTTCCACCAACTTCAGTTGAACCATAAAAGTTAAAAAGTTTAATATGAGGAAAAGTTTTTTTTAGTCCTTGAATAGTTTTAGAACTCATAGGAGCTCCTGCATATCCAAATATTTTAACATAAGAAAAATCATATTTCCTAGCTACTCCAGAAAGAAGAAGTAAGGTAAAAATAGTAGGTACTCCTAAAAGAATATCTATTTGATACCTTTCTAACAAACTTGCTATTCCCTGAGGAGTAGGGTCATTACTTAAAACTACTGTTTCTCCTAAAATTATAGCAGGAAGTAACTGATCTATAAAACCTATTGCATGATAAAGTGGAGCCACTATTAACTGTTTCATATATCTTTCAAATCCAAGTCCCTTTATCATTACTTTAGCATAAAACAATCCATTTTCGTTAGTATGCAAAACTCCTTTAGGCAAACCAGTTGTTCCTGAGGTAAAAAGGATAAAAGCCTCTTCTTCTGTTACAAGAGGGCTAACTCCTGTTTCTTTAATATTTCTTATTGTAGAAGCATCAAGCTTAGTGACGCCTTCTAAACCTCTTACTTTTTCTTCAAAAATAGTATTCAAAATTACTACCTTAGAATTGGTTGTTCTGACCATAAATTCGATTTCCTTAGGAGTTAATCGGTTATTAAGAGGGACAAAAATTGCTCCAATTTTGTTTAAAGCTAAAAGGGAAATTGGAAATTCTATTTGATTATTCATAAGAAGACAAACTTTATCTCCTTTTTTAACTCCCACTTTTTCACTTAAATAATAAGCCCAGCTCTCAACTATTTTTAATACATCTTCAAAGGTAAAACTACAGTCATTTTCAATTAAAAATATTTTTTCTTTATAAGTTTCTGCTACATTTCTAAATACCTGATATATAGTCGTCATTGGTTCACCTTATTTGCAATAAATTTCCAAAGAGCCCCAAAATTTTCAAAAGCTTCGGCTTCCATAAGTTCTTCCATACTTAGCTGAATTCCAAATTTTTCCTCAAGGACATTTATCAACTCAGTAAGACCTAAAGAATCAAGACCAAACCCTCCACCATATATTTCCATCTGGTCAGAAACTGATTCATAATCTAAAGCTTTAGCATCTTCTACTTCTAAAATAGCTTCATAACATAGTCTTCTTATATCCATCCCTAACATCCTTTTTAATAATTTAAAACTATTCAAAATACCAAATATGAAAAGGTTTTCTTTCCAAGTCTTTTACTCTCTGATCTGGAATACCTATACTTATAAGAGCTAACAATTCACCCATTTCTTTAGTAATTCCAAGAATTTCTTGTACTATATCTCTCATTTTTTCGTCCACTCCTATCCAACAAGTTCCCAATCCCTTATCGTAAGCGATCAGAAGAATATTTTGAACTACAGCGTATACAGCTGCTCTTTGAAATTCTAAATCTACATCACCTATTCGATTACTTCTTAATACTCCAATAAGATACGGGGCTCCACCAAAATCCCCAAGAAATTTCTTAACTACAAATTGAGACATGTCCTTTTTACCAAAAATTTGTTCTAATAAAGGTTTAGATCTCTGATAAAGAAGTTCTCCTATATTTTGTCTACGATTTAAAATGTAATCTCTAGAAATTACTACAAAATTCCAAGGCTGAGAATTAAAAGGAGAAGGAGCCCAAACAGCTAAATTAATTATTTCTTCTATAAGTTCTTTACTTATTTTTTCATTTTTATATTTCCTAATAGATCTTCTGTGCCTTATAACATGAGTGAGTTCCATTTTTAAACTCCTACTGCTTGAGCCGAAATAAAAAACTTTTCGGAGTTAGTTAACTTTTCAGCTACCTTTTTACAATAATTACAACTTCCTCCAACTGTAAAACAATCATTAGAACAATCAGGACGATTAGTATAAAAGTAATCTAAGAATCCATTTAGGTCTTTATTATTTATATAAAACCGCCCAGTCTTTTTTAACTGTTCCGGCTTTTTCATAAACATAGGAAACAAATGCATTAAATTGCCATCATAATCAAACGAAGAATAAGCTTTCATGAAATAAGAAATCAACTCTGGAGGCGATTCCCTACGAACTATTTTAAAATATTGAATTCCAAATTTTTCATAATAAAAGGGGACATCCTCTGGTCTTATGAATCTTGTTTTTAAAATATTAACTGGAAAATCTTCCAAGAGTTCTTTATAGCAGAACTTATAATAATAGTTTTTAGTCTTATCTTGAGCAAAGTCAAAATTAGACCTATGAAGATAATGTTGAGGTAAAAATGGACATTCAAATCTACATATCTCATTACAAAGAATTTCCCATTCCATATCAGAAAACATTTTAAGCTTTTCTAAAAAATTAAAATCTCTGCCCTTGAAAAGAGATAAAATAATTCTATGAACTCCCATCTCTTTATAACGCTTAATTTTTTGAAGAGTATCTATTTGAAGAATAGCACTAGCTACAATTTTAAGACTGGTTTTTTGTTTAGCAGTAAATTCTATCAAAGGAACCGCAGCAAAAATAATTCCTTTTATTCCAACATCTTCAGCTCTTTTTAAAAAATCAAGTATTTGAACTTTATTCTTTTCTACAAAATCTGGGGTAGCTTTTAAATTGTTAACATTTAAATAAACATCTATTCCATATCTTTTAGCTTTCTTTGTAAACTTAACTACATCTTCCCACTCAGCATGTTCGACTCCAAAACCAAAACTAATAGAAGTAAATATTGGATTTTCAACTGAACCATAAAATTCCTTTATAATACCTTTTCCTTTTTGATTACATTTATCTGCTTCTTCAATAAGAGAAAGATTTTTAAAACTGGTCCCTACACAATAGTAAATCATTGTTTACCTCCTAAAAAGAAGCACTTCTTAAATTTACTTTTATAATACAAAAATAATAAAATGCAACTCTATTCAAAAAAATGTTTGAAAATGAAAGGCATACTCAAATTTTTACTTTACTTTAAATGAAAAACAAAACAAAATGGTTAAGAATAAGAAAAATTAACAGATTTTTGGTAAAATTCCCTCTTGTTTTTTTAAGAATTCAAAATTAAATTAAACTTGTGATCTAAAAAACTATGGGGTACATTTGGCTTCCTCCTTCTAAAAATTATGTGCCCCTCTGGGAGGGTAAAATGCTTGAAAAAATCACTTTAGAAAATGGTTTGGTTTTAGAAATCTGGAACTATTCTCGGAAGCTAGCAGGGGACCGCTGGCTAGTTGGCTTTTTAGCCCAGATAGGAGTTGAACCTTCAAAAGAAGATTTTTCTGGAGAGAAATATTATAAAGTATTTCTAGAAAAAACTGATGGAAAAGTTTACTACCGTTACCGTAAAGAAAGAACCTTTGTTTCTGAAGAGCTAGTATGGGAAATTTTTAAGAATATAAAAGAAAACTTCTTAAAAGCAGCAATTCCTTATCTTTCTCATCCAGAATTCAAAGAAAGACTCATTAAGCATGAAGTTAAACTTTTCGAACAAAAAGTAGACTGGGAAATTTCAGTTCAGATGAAAGATGAAGAGGAAAAAAAGTGGGAAGAAGAATTTAAAAATAGAGAGTTTATTTAAAAGATTTTTTATATAGAATTTTTATTAAAAATTTCTTCTTTTATAAAAAAATTAAAATTGTCATTAAAATAAAAATTTCTTATAATTTCATTTAAAAATTTTTAATCCTTCTTGTAAAGGAGGTAAAAGATGAAATGCAAAAATAAGGTATTTTTAGGTTTTTTGGGTATTTTTTCTTTATTTATGGTAGAAACTGTTCACTCAGCTCAGATTAAAGTAAGTGAAGAAACCTTTGCTAATTTAGGAGCAAATTTAAAGCTTTTTTATAAAAATTTAGATGAAAAAAAAACAAAGGAAGACTGGAGACAAAACAAGTTTGAAGTTCAACAACTTCGTTTTTATATTAATGGACAAGTTAGTAAAATAGTTCAGTTTTATGGAGAGTTTGATAGTAGACCTTCCGATGGAGTAGTAATTTTAAACGAAGCTTCTGTAAACTTAGCTTTTTTACCAGAAGTTCAATTAAGAATAGGTCAAATAAGAACTCCTTTTGAGAGATATCAAATGACGGCTATCTATGCCGAAGTTATACCTACAGCTACTGCGGGAACTATTCTTGATCCTCAGGGAATTTTTAACAAACCTGCCAATCCTTATTCTTACTCTTGCTATTCTGAGAAAACTCTTCCAAGGTCAGACAGAGGGGTAACACTACACGGAGCTATTTCCCAAGGACTTATTTATTACAACTTAAGCTTATTTAATGAAGACAGAACTTCTGAAAATAAAGTTTTTAATAACGGATGGAAAAACGCTTCTACAATTAAAAATCCTAAAAATAATAAAAATTTAGAATACGATTTTAGAGTAGAATTTACTCCTACTTGGTTAGGATTTAAAGCTCCGGCTTTACTTGTTTCTGCTGCAGATGGAAGAGTAAGAGAAACCGAACTTGGCAAACATGACCTTTTAACTCTCGGGCTAGGGTATCACTATGAAAAACATTTAGACAGTTTAGATGAAAGTATTTATGGTTTTAAATCTCTTTCTAGAAAAGGTTGGACTGTGGATGCAATTTTTGAAAAAAAAATAGGTACCTGGGTTCCAAATTTTTTAGTAGGTTACATTGGGTTAAAAGATACTCACCTTTATAATAAAACTGAGACTTGGAAAAAAGGAAGCTCACAAGTTTGGTTTATTCAGGGACAACTTCTTTATGACCAAGTCGTTGGACTTGGAAAACCAGCTATAGGATTTAAATACGAATCTGCTAAAGCCGACGGATTTTATAAAAATAAAGAAGATCTAACTCTTAACCGTTTAGCTGGGGTTATAAACTATTACATAAAAGGTCAAGCAGCAAGAATTTCTTTAGAAATAGACCGCTATAAATATAAAGATGCTGCTAAAAGTTTTTTAAAATCTCAAAATAAAGAGGACACATTAACTGACTGGTATATTTACCTTCAAA
>JAUQQL010000004.1 GCA_030578315.1 Thermodesulfobacteriota bacterium
ATAAGCCTTTTACACCAATACATTCTTAAATAGTTATGAATAACTCCCTTATTAAGTAATTCCCTTTGAGCATGATTCCAATAAGGATCATGTGTTTGAGCTTTTTCTAAAGTTTCAAGAGGGTATATGTATTCTCTTTTGTCCTTTAAGTGTTCCTCTAAAGTCTTTCTTGCCCAGAGCGGTAATCCCTCATACTGATTGTAAAAAGGATTATACCAAGCATAGTTTCTTGCAAGTTCCCTCCAAACAACAAGCTGATCAACAAATACCTTCACGTTGGGATCCTCAGGAGAAGCATCTTTAAACACCCTTAGTAATATCTGAACTTGGGATATCTGTCCAAATCTTAAGTAAGGACTTAGTTCTGAAGTTACATTAATGCCTGGATCTGAGCGAAGTTCTGCATAAAAGGGAAGCTTTTGAGTCAAGAAAAGCTCTAATCTTTTTTCTGCCTCATCTTCTCCTCCTATAAAATATGAAACAGGAGAGACGGTTTTATCTATGTTTAATTTATTTAAATATGCTTCTGCTGAGTTTTCTTCCCAAGAATCTACCTCCACATCCAAAGAGGGTATCAAAGGATCAATTTCAGGAATTTTTTCAAGAAATAATGTTAGGTATTTCATGATCTTAGGACGTATTGTTCTAGCAAAAGCTTCAGCCCTTTTTGATACAAACTCAACAGGGACAATCACATCCCCCTCTACCTCAACGATAGGTAAATTAACCCTTTCAATTATTTTTTTTCTCCAAACTCTCTGATGCTTTAGATAACCTCTGTCTAACACGATAAAAGAGGCTTTTTCTGAAAGCTTAATCAACCCTTCTGGAGGATCAGCCCTAAGGATAACCAGCTTTATGCCCCTTTTTCTTAAACTTTCTCTTATTTTTACTATCCCTTCAAGCATGAACTTGTAATAACGAAGATTAGAAAAACGATATTTATCAGTTAATCCAAAATATACAATAAGAGGAACCTTAAGTTGATTTGCAAGATAAATTGCTGTTTCAAGAGCGAAGTTTTGTCTGCTTCTCTGAGAAGCCTCAAGAAAATAAATACCATATCGACCCTTATTAAAAAAACCTGTATTTTTGTAAACCGTGATACGTTCTTTCCTTATAAATTCAGGTAGTTTAATTTTCATAAAATTTTTTTCTCAAAGAAATACAAATTTTTAATCCCTAAAAACTAGAGACCTTGATGTTAAGCTTGGTAGTGTCAAGTTTTTTGTGTATGGAATTGTTCTAAATTTGTATTAATTCTAATTCCCTTATCTCTGTATCTTCTTAATCTGCCTCTCCTTATATATTTCATTCATCTCTTCAATCACTAAATACATCACCTTCTCCGCTGAAACTTGACCAGAAAATACCTCTCTCCTTTAGCTCTCGTAAAATACCTTCCAAACCTCTGCACTTTCTCCCTCACTACCTGATACATAAAAACTTAATATCTCCTTGTAACCCTCTTCACTTATACCCATCACCACATATACTACCTCACCAGACACCCCACCTCTCCTTATCTTCAAATAAACTCCATCTACATAAATTACTGGATACCATACGTCAAACATCCACCTTGATACATAGCTAAGATTAGCTCCTCAAAAGAAAAAAGCATTTCTTTTACTTTCTAATAAGAAAAGTGTTTCTAAAAATTTTTTCATCTCTTCTGAAATCTTCTGAGTGATCAAATCCATAAGCCTTGGCTTTTTGTCCAGAATGTTGCATAATTTCCATTAAAATTGTGTAGAACTTTTCCTTCATGGTTCCTCCCTCCTGAGAGTATTTTAAAATCTGTAGTGAGAATGGAGCTCTCAGGAGAGAATTTTATCAAAAATCTCTTAATTTTCCCCATCTTCAAATCTCTTTTCCTCATACACAATTTTTAAATATCCTACCTTGATAGGGCTATGAGAATTCAAGAATTTAACTTTTAATTATCGTAAGTAATATTAAAAGGGCAATTATTATCAAAAGATACCTAAGAAATTTAGGTATTCTCTCTTTATAAAGAATCAAACCACCCACAATTAGCGAGATAAAAATTAACTTTAACGCCTTTTCCCAAAGACCTGTTTTTTCTGAAAGCAAAGTATTTTTTAGCGGACTATTTTTTTTAACTAACTCAAGGGCAACTCTTTCCTGAGGAGACATTTCATAGACCTCCCAGCCTTTCTCTTTAGCCAATTGAAGTATTTCAGGAGTACTCCAGGCTGTATACCTATGAAGCTTTGAAAACCAGATCTGCCTCTGCCAGGCTCCTAAAAATCCTGGGGTTGCTAATTTCAGTAAAATATTTCCTCCTGAACAAAAGACACTATGATAGGGAACAATACAATCAAGCACATAGTCATACCACTTAATGGAAAAATCTCTAAACTTTTTTCCGTCGTATATCACAATTTGTAACTCTCCTAAATTATAGTCTCTCCCCTTTTTAGCTAAGACACTAAGTTCATAAGCTGAGAAGAGTTTATAGGCATTAATTCCTTCTCCTGAGAGGAAAATCTTTACTGAAGTAGCGTGCAGATGAGAGGGAATAAGTCCCAGGCTAAATAGCCAAATTAAGCAAATCAGTTTTATGACTATTAATTTCCTCCATTACACTATTTTAGGCTTTACCTTAGTTAAAGTTCACTAAAATTCTCCTCTAAGGTAAGCATCATAGGCAGAAAGGTCAAAGTAGCCATGGCCTGAGAGATTAAAAAGGATAACTTTCTCCTCTTTATTTTTTTTACACTCAAGGGCAAGGTCTATTACCTTTTTTATGGCATGGGCTGACTCTGGGGCAGGCACAGTTCCTTCAGTGCGTGCGAAAAGAACTCCTGCCTTAAAAACTTCCTCTTGAGGATAAGCACAAGCCTTAATAAATCCATGATGATATAAAGCACAGAGAAGAGGTGCATCTCCATGGTATCTCAGACCTCCTGCATGAATAGGAGAAGGTACAAAGTCTGCACCAAGAGTATACATCTTTATCAAAGGAGTTAGGCCTACCGTGTCTCCGTAGTCGTATCTGTATTCTCCCTTGGTGAGCGTGGGACAAGCCTCTGGTTCAACTGCCCAAAATTCTGTCTGAGGATGTTCTCCTGTAATCTTATGCTTTAAAAAGGGAAAAACAAGGCCAGCAAAGTTACTTCCTCCGCCAACACATCCAACTATATAATCTGGATAAAGTCCAAGTTTTTGCATTTGAAGTTCTGCTTCAAGACCTATTATAGTTTGATGAAGAAGCACATGATTAAGCACACTTCCAAGGGCATAATTTGTACTTTTATCCTCAAAAGCTCTTTCAATAGCTTCACTTATAGCAATCCCAAGGCTTCCTGGATGTTCAGGATCTATTTCATAGAATTGTTTCCCAGCCTTAGTGTGAGGCGAAGGTGAAGGTTCAACCTTTGCTCCCCAAAGTTCCATAAGAATTCTGCGATAGGGTTTTTGTTTAAAACTTGCTCTAACCATATAAACCTCACATTCAAGCCCAAAAAACTGAGTAGCAAAGGCAAGAGAGCTTCCCCACTGACCAGCTCCGGTTTCTGTTGCAAGTTTCTTTATACCTGAAATTTTATTGTAATATGCCTGAGAAACAGCAGTATTTGGTTTATGACTTCCCGGAGGTGAAACTCCTTCATGTTTATAAAAAATTTTAGCTGGAGTTTCTAAGAACCTTTCCAGGTTTAAAGCTCTTATAAGAGGGGTTGGCCTCCAGAGCCCATAGATTTGTAACACTTCTTCAGGAATAGGAATCCATTCCTCCATGGACATCTCCTGCTCAATAAGAGGCATAGGAAAAATAACAAGCAATTTTTCTGGTGACACTGGTTTTTTGGTTTCAGGATCAAGAGGTGGTGGAAGAGGCTCTGACAAATAAGGAACAATATTAAACCACTTTCTTGGAAGTTCGTCAGGTGAAAGATAAACTTTCATTAGTCACCTCCCGCTGAACTTTCTTTTTTCCCCTTTCTAAATAAAGGACTTTACCCTCAAAGTATTACCCAAATTAAAGAAAAAACAAGCTATCCTTAGGGTATTTTAAAAAACATTTTTCTTATAAGCCCAAGTACTTACTCTCCTTGTAACTTTTTGAAGTACTTAAGAACTTTATTTGTATTTAAGAAACACCTAAAATTAGAGATGCAAAAGAGATAATCTGTGATATAATTTTTGTAATCTTATAAGAAAATTTTTTAAAAAAAACTTAAAAAGGAGGTTTTCTTTTAATGAAAGCCAGGGTTAATCTTTCTCCTTTAGAGAAAATTCTTAAGAAAATAGAAGGCGTAGCTGACAAAAAAGCTACTATGGCTGTTTTATCTATGGTTTTAATAGAAAGTCTTCCTTCGGAGGAGGCGTTATATTTTACAGCCACTGACTTAGAATTGGGATACAAAGGAAAGATAAGAGCCCACATAGAAGTAGAAGGTCATTCTTTTTGTGTACCAGCCCGAAAATTTTACGAAATAGTTAAAACCTTTCCTGAGGAAGAAGTCCTTTTAGAAAGGGTAGAAAATCGTTTGGTAATTAAAGACGAAAATGAAAGGGTGCTTTATAATTTAGCTGTAATAGACAGCGAAGAATTTCCAAGTTTGCCAGAATTTGTAGAAGAAAACACTTTAGAAATTCCTGCTAAGGTTTTGGAAGAACTAATTGATAAAACTATCTTTTGTACTTCTAAAGACGAAAGTAGATTTGTGTTAGGTGGAATTTATTTTGAGCCTCTTAAGGAGGAAGGCAAACTTAGAGCTGTAGCTTCTGACGGTCACAGATTGGCCAAGTTAGACCGGGAAGTTATCGGAATAGATCAGATTAATTTTAGTGAGGGTTTTATTCTGGGAAGAAAAGCTGCTAATCAGGTTTTAGATATTTTGGAAGACGAATTGGTAGTAAAGTTAGGTTATATTAATAACTATGCAGTTTTGTGGACCTCTAATGCTTTATTCTTTGCAAGAACTTTGGAAGGCTCTTATCCCGATTACAGAAGTGTAATTCCGAAAACTTTTGAAAGATTTTTAAGGGTAGATAGAAAACTTTTTATAGATGCCATTAAGAGAGCTTCCATTTTGATTACTGAAAAATTTAAACCTATTACTTTGGAATTGCGGCCTGAAGAAGTTATTATAACTTCTCCAGAAACGGAAGTTGGAAAAGCTCAAATTAAACTTAGTGCTGAATTTGAGGGAGAATCTCTCACCATAAGTTACAATGCAGAATATCTTTTAGATGCTCTACAGAATATGCAATCTGAGGAAGTTGAATTAAAAATAGGTGGAGAAAGAACTCCTACCCTTATTACAGGTTACAGAGATGAAGATTTTCTTTATTTATTAATGCCTATGGTTTTATAATTCGTATAATTCTTATTTATTATTTTTTTTCCTTTTTAAAAGGAGGTGTCTTTTTATGTCCGAAGTTCAAGAGGAGTATCAAGCTCAAAGTATTAAAGTTCTTTCTGGACTAGAAGGAGTAAGAGCTCGTCCAGCCATGTATATAGGTTCTACCGATACCTCAGGATTTCATCACCTTCTCTGGGAGGTATTAGACAACTCCATAGACGAAGCATTGGCTGGATATGCTACTGAAATAAGAATAACCTTACATAAAGATGGCTCAGCAAGTTGTGAGGATAATGGAAGAGGTATTCCTATAGATATACATCCGGAAGAAAAAATTTCTGCTTTAGAGTTAGTTATGACTAGACTTCATGCTGGAGCAAAATTTGACCGTAGAGTATATAAAGTTTCTGGTGGTCTACATGGAGTTGGTGTCTCTGTAGTAAATGCTTTATCTGAGTGGTTAATAGCTGAAGTTTATAGGGAAGAAAAAATTTATCGTCAAGTTTATCGGAGAGGAGTTCCACAAGGACCTGTAGAAATAGTAGGAAAGACTAAAAAAAGAGGAACACTAATCACCTTTAAACCAGACCCTGAAATTTTTGGTTCTCAAGAATTTGACCTAGAAATTGTGCAAAGAAGAATTAAAGAGCTTGCCTATCTTAATCCCGAGATTAAAATTTATCTCACAGATGAGAGAATTGGCTTTTCAGAAAAGTATCACTACAAGGGAGGTATAGTAGAATTAGTTAAGAGTTTGAATGCCAAAAAAGAAGTGGTTCACTCCAAAGTAATTTATTTTTCTGGTGAAAAAGATAATGTTAAGGTAGAAATAGCTATTCAGTACAATACAGGATACACTGAAACAGTATATAGTTATGTAAACAATATTCACACAAAGGAAGGCGGAACTCATCTTATAGGTTTCAGAACTGCTTTAACTAAGGCTATAAATCGATATCTTTCAGAAGATAAGATTTCCAAACAAATGAAAATTAAAGTGGAAGGCGAAGATGTTAGAGAAGGGCTTTGTGCGGTGATTTCCTTAAAGGTTCCCGAACCTCAATTTGAGGCTCAGACTAAAATGAAACTGGGAAACAGTGAAGTTAAACCTATTGTTGAATCTATAGTTTATGAAGGCTTATTAAAGTTTTTTGAAGAAAATCCAGGGGAAGCTAAAAAGATTCTTCAAAAAGTCATTACTTCGGCAAAAGCTAGAGAGGCTTCTAAGAAAGCTAGAGAATTGGTAAGGAAAAAAAGTGAATTAGAAGAATTTTTAGTTGCTGGAAAATTAGCAGACTGTTCAGAAAAGGATCCAGAAAAAAGAGAACTTTTTATTGTTGAGGGAGACTCGGCAGGAGGTTCAGCCAAACAGGCAAGAGACAGACGCTTTCAAGCTATTTTACCTTTGAGAGGTAAAATTCTTAATGTAGAAAAAGCTAATATAGAAAAAATGCTTTCTTCAGAGGAGATAAAAAGTCTTATTGCTACTTTAGGAGCTGGAGTAGGGCCTGATAATTTTAATTTAGATAAATGCAAATATCACAATATTATTATCATGACAGATGCAGATGTAGACGGATCTCACATTCGAACTCTTCTTTTGACTTTTTTTTATAGGCAAATGCCAGAAATAATTGAAAGAGGATGGCTTTTTATAGCTCAACCCCCCCTTTATAAAATAACCGAAGGTAAAAAAGAAATCTATCTCAAAGATGATGAAGAATTAGATAAATATATTTTTAAAAGACTTGTAGCTAACCTAAAGATTGCCTTTCTAGAAGAAAAATCTTCAAAAATAGTAAAAGAAATTAAAAATCCTCAAGAATTTTTGTTAAGTATTACTAAACTGGAAAGACATCTTCTAAATCTTTACAAAAAAACTTTTCCTCCGGAAGCAGTATTACTTCTGTTAATAGACGAATTTATAAACCTTGCTGCCTTTGAAGAATTAGAAAAATTAGAAAATCTAGCTAAAAAATGTCAAAAGTTTGGTTATAAAATTTCTAAAATGAAACCTAGCGATTTTAATCCCAAATATTATGAATTTTACATTCTTTCTGAAAAAGAAGGCTATTTTTCTTGCAAAATAGGTCCGGAATTAATTTTAGAAAAGGATTTCAGAGGTGCCTTAAAAATTTTTGAAAAGTTAAAAGAATTCGTTCCTTTCTTTTTAAAAATAACTTTTAAAGACCAATTTCAGATTTTTGAAAATTGGCTTTTTCATCTAAATCAAATTTTAAGCTGGTTAAGAGAAGAAGGAAGAAAAGGGCTTTTTATTCAGCGCTATAAGGGACTAGGAGAAATGAATTTCAAACAATTATGGGAAACCACTATGGATCCAGCAAAAAGGGTCTTAAAGAAAGTAACTATACAGGATGCAGAAAAGGCTAACGAACTTTTCTCCATTTTAATGGGAGAAAATGTAGAAGCTCGTAAGGAATTTATTTATAATCATGTTCTAGAATACAAAGAACTTGACATTTAAAAATGAGAAAAGGAGTAAAAAATGGAAAAATTGGTAGAACTTATTTCTTACTCTCAAATTCAAGAAAAAGTTAAAGAAATAGCTCAAAAAATCGAAGAGGACTTTAAAGAGGAACCCCTAGTTTTTATAGGAACTTTAAAAGGTGCTTTTATATTTTTAGCTGACCTTGTAAGAATTGTTAAAAATCCAAACATAAGCATTGACTTTGTGAGAGTAAAAAGTTATGGCTTATCTTCTACTTCTTCAGAAGAAGTAGTAATTACTAAAGATGTAGAAATTTCTATCAAAGATAAAAATGTAATCTTAGTAGAAGATATTGTAGACACTGGATACACTTTAAGATTTTTGATAGATTTTCTGAAATTTCGCTCTCCAAAAGTTTTAAAAGTTTGCACCCTAATAAATAAAAAAGAAAGAAGAAAAGTAAAAGTTGAACTTGATTACGTAGGTTTTGAGATAGAAAAGGGATTTTTAGTAGGATATGGACTTGACTATGCTGAAAAATACAGACATTTACCCGGAATTTACGAGTTAATTTTTTCTGAATAAAATCTCTGTCTCAAAATTTCAAAAATTGCTATAGCAGTTGCTACAGATACATTTAAACTTTCTATTTTCCCTTTCATAGGAATTTGAGCCAAAAAGTCGCAAAGTTCTAAATTACTTTTTCGTATTCCTCTATGCTCGTTTCCAACCATTAAAGCTAAAGGCTGAGTTAGGTCTAACTCATAAATAGAAGTTTGAACATGGGGGGTTAATCCTATTATCCAGAGACCCTTTTCTTTAAAAAAAGTTATAGCATGTTTTAAATTAGTCACCTTAGCTATTGGTAAATTAAAGGCTGAACCTGAAGAGACCTTTATAACTGTACTAGTAATCTCACAACTTCTTCGTTTTGGAATTACAATTCCATGAACACCTCCAGCATCTGCACTTCTTATAATAGAACCTAAATTTTGCGGATCTTCTACTTCGTCCAAAAATAAAACTAAAGGAATTTCTCCCTTTTTTTCCCATTTCTCAACTATTTCTTCTAAAGAGTGATAAACAAATTCACTTAAGTATGCTACAACCCCCTGAGTATTTACCTGAGGAGGAACTTTGGGAGGTTTAAACTTTTCCGAAGAAACTAATTTTAAAGGTATTTCTAACTTTTTAGCTTTATCAACAATCTGATATTTTTTCCCATAAAGACTTTTGTTTTCTATCCAAATTTCCTCAACAAGTTCCGGACTACTTTTTAAGGCTTCTAAAACAGGATTTATACCCCAAATAATTTTAGACATCGAGATTATTTATAAATTTTTTAAAAGAAATATTTCTAAAAGGACGATTTAACTCAGCTTTTATTATGGCTTTAAAAGTCTGGCAAGCTTCCTCTAGGTCTCTGTTTACAATTACGTAATCAAACCAACTTGCAAACCGGAGCTCTTCCTTAGCTCTTCTAAATCTTTGTTCTACTTTATCTTTTGTTTCAGTACCTCTGTTTTCAAGTCTTTTCTTAAGCTCCTCTAAACTTGGAGGAGATATAAAAATAAAAATCGCTTTATTACCAAATTGACTTTTTAAACGGGTAGCTCCTATAACTTCTATATCCAAAATTAAATGCTTTTTTTGAGAAAAAGCTTTATAAATCTCACTTTTAGCTGTTCCATAATAAGCTTGATGAACTTTCACCCATTCTAAAAATTCATTTCTTTCTATCATTTCTAAAAAAGTTTTTTCGTCTATAAAGTAATAATCTTTACCATCTATTTCTCCCGGTCTAGGAGAACGTGTAGTGTGCGAAATAGAAAAATAAAAATCTTCTAAAGGTAATTTTTTAAGTAAAGAACTTTTTCCAACTCCTGAAGGACCAGAAACTACAATAATGAGATTTTCCATTTTATAAATTTTTTTATGTTAGTCTCCCTTTTCCTCTTTTTCTACCTTCTCTAAAGTATCAGAAACTAATCTCTGAGCTATAGTTTCAGTTTGAATGGCAGAAAGAATTACGTGATTACTGTCAGTAATAATAATGGAACGAGTTTTTCTTCCTTGAGTCGCATCAATGAGTCTTTTTGTTTCTTTAGCTTCTTCTTTAAGTCTTTTCATAGGAGCTGAATTTGGACTAACAATTACTACAATCCTTTCTGCAATCACGTAGTTGCCAAAACCTATATTAAGCAATTTACAACTACAACTCATAACATTTCTCCTCCTTTTAAATTTTTTTCAATTTAGAAAGATTAAAGTTAATTATTTTTTTTAAATTTTATTCAAATTTCTTTTCTTGTCAAATTTTCTTGAGAAATCTTTTTTTTATTTTTAAAATTTTTTTGAACTAACTTTTTAAAAAAATTAACAAAAAAAAGAAAAGGACCCAAAAACATATACAAAATGAATATACTAAGAAGAAAAAGATAAGGATAGGAAGCTACTACTGTTAAAGTTAAAACAAAAAAAACTAGAAGATAAAAGGTTTGCTTTTTTCCCATTTTTAAACTTTTAAAATTAGGATACTTAATTGGAGAAACAAGAAGATACGCTAAAAGATAAACGAAAATAAGAATAAGCCAGTTTTTGTATCCTGGATTTATTCCAAGATGAAGAAAGAAAATTACTAAAGTAGCTAAAATACACCCTCCGGCAGGAGAAGGAAGTCCTTCAAAGTGAAAAGGAAGGGAGGCACTTTTCACATTAAATCTAGCCAGTCTCAGGGCTACGCAGGAAGTATAGAGAAAACCTGCTAACCAACCTATCCTTTCAAAACTTTTTAAAGAAAAACTATAAATTAAAAGACTAGGAGCTACTCCAAAAGAAATCAAATCTGCTAGTGAGTCGTATTCTAGACCAAATTTGCTACTTTTTCCTACAAGTCTGGCTATTCTCCCATCAAAAATATCAAAAGCTGTAGCTAAAAGAATTGCCCAAGAAGCCTCCCAGTGTTCTTCGTTTAAGACCGAAATCAAAGCGTAAAAACCACAAAAAAGATTTAGGGTAGTAAAAATATGAGGGATTAGAAATAACATAATTATTTTCTATAAGAAATTTTTCCTATCACTGTTTCTCCTGCTAAAAGTTTATGTCCCTTTTTAACATAAATTTCTGCTCCTTCTGCTGGAAACAATAATTCTACTCTAGAACCAAACTTAATTATTCCTATAGGTTCTCCAGCTATCAGGTCATCTCCTGGAAGAACAAAGCTTTTAACTCTTCTGGCTATTACTCCAGCAACTTGAATTAACCAGAAAGGAACTCCGTCTTCTCTTTCCAAAAGATATACCTGTTTTTCGTTTTTAATAAATGCTTTTTCTTTAAAAATGGGTTTTTTCTCTCCCTTTAGGTATTGAATTTTTAAAACTTTGGAAGTTACAGGAGCTCTATTAATGTGCACATCCCAGAGCCTCATAAAAATTCCTATCCTCCAAAGATACCCAGGATACCAGTCAGGTCTTTCTTCTAAATCACAGGTTACTACTTTTCCGTCTGCTGGAGAAAGAATAAGTTCAGGATGTAAAATTCCTTCTCTTTTGGGGTTTCTAAAAAAATAAGCATTAAAGGAACTTACCGCTAGCCCTAAAAGAGCAAATTTGTTTTTTTTAAAAACAAAAGAGCCTAAAGAAAAAAGTAAAGGAAATAAAATCCAGTTTTTTCCTTCCTTATGTATCATTTGAAAGTCTCTAATATTAGCGTGAAACCTTTACAGAGGGGAAAATTTTTAAGTTAGTATGAGGTATAAATTGCGTAGCAATATAGTATTCCATATATTTAGGATGAGCTGAAAGTTCTACATGGGTCATCATGCGAGCAATTCTGTGAAGTTCCAAAAAGTCTTCTTTATATAATAAAACTTTTTTAGCACCTTGCAAGCTAGTATTACCTAAAAAATAAAACTTCTCCCTGGGAAGATCTGGCAAAAGTCCAATAGTAATAGCCTCCTCTAAATCAATATAACTCCCAAATGTTCCTGCTAAATATATTCTGTCTAAATTTTCAAGACTTAACCCAATAGACTCTAAAAGAATCTGGTAACCCGCAAACATAGCTCCTTTAGCTCGAATAACATTTTCTATGTCCGCTTCAGTAAACACAATATCATGCCCTACTCTAGTGTCCTCTTTCCAAACTACTACGTATTCCCAGCCATCTTCCCCCTTTCTTATTCTGGATGTTTTTACATCTCTTCTGTATTTACCTGCCTGGTCTATCAGCCCTACCATAAAGAGATTAGCCAGAAGAGCTATAATTCCTGAACCACAAATTCCAATGGGTCTTCTTCTTCCGATAGTTAAAATCATAGGTTCGTAAGTAGTAGGATGAATATTTACCATTTCTATAGAACCACTAGTAGCTCTAACTCCGTGTTTAATTCCACCACCTTCAAAAGCTGGTCCTGCAGAACAGGCTGCACTGATTAAAAAGTCTTTATTTCCTATAACTATTTCTCCATTCGTTCCAAGGTCTATAAAAAGGGTAAGAGGTTCTTCCTGAGCAATGTAAGAAGCTAGTACCCCAGCAGTTATGTCTCCCCCTACATAACTTGCTACACACGGAGAAATCTGAACTATAGTTCCATCCTTTAAAGGAAATTCTAAATCTTTAGCCCAAAAAATAGGAAATTCAACAGTTACAGGAACATAGGGATATTCCCTTAAAAACTTAGGTTCTAATTCTAAAAATAAATGACTCATTACTGTATTACCAGCCACTGAAATTAAACTGATGTCTGTTAAATTTTTATGAGCAGATTTTACCATCTCTTCCATTAAGAATACCAGTCTTTCTCTTACCCTGGAAGCCAAAAGCCTAAGCCCTTCTTTTTTTCTAGCAAATTCAATTCTACTTATTACATCCTCTCCATAACTTATCTGTGGATTATAATCCGAAGTATGAGCTAAAACCTCACCTGTATTTAGATCTAAAAGTTCTAAACTTAAAGTAGTAGTTCCTATATCAATGGCAACTCCTAAGTGATTTTGAGTAGTGTCTCCCTCTTCTACATCTACTAAATAATACTTGTTACTCCTTGGATCGTAATAAAGGTTTAAAGTAACTTTAAAATTGGTTTTCCTTAAAACATAAGGAAGTTTTCTAAGTACATAGTAGGGAACTTCAAAATGTTTAATACCTCTTTCTTCTAAAAATCTTCTAATCCTTATCAAATCTGAAGTGTTTTCCTGAATAGTAGGAACTGGAAGCTCTGCAAATATTTTAAAATAAGGAGGATCAACTCTTCTTCGTTCTTCTTTAACCAAGGCTAATGGTTTAGTTTTAGGAGGTCTTAAAAGAGCAACCCTGTCAACTAAACTCTCAGGAGGTATTCTAACCACTATGTCGGTTATAGGAACAGTTGTACATGCTTTGTAAAAACCTTCTTCCAAAATTTCCCCCTGAACCATGCCTTTTTCCACTGAAATTTTACACTTGTTACAAACTCCTCTACCTCCACAAGAAGCATTTATGTGAATTCCATATTTCATAGCCACTTCTAAAACCGTTTCTCCTAAAGGAGCATCTATCTCTATTCCATAAGGTTGAAAAATTATTTTAGCCATAGTTTCCCCCAATTTTTACACACTTTTTAGTACTTTTTAAGTTCTTTTTAAATTATAAAAAATAGGTTAAATAAAACAATATTACCGATACTTAAATAAAAAACTGTTCTTTAACCAAATCCCAAACATGAAACTTTTTCTTTTGAGAAACTTATAATAGCTATGAGCCAAGTTAATGCTCAACAAGAAATATTTTCTAAGAAATCTTTTCCTGTATCAGTGTTAAGACTTATGGTTAGTTTTTATATAAATTTTAAACTCACAAGTTTTTATAAAATTTTATATTATACTAAAGTTTATTGAAATTTTGTGAAATTTCTAACATATTTTCTTTCTTTTTTCGGAAAAATAGACAACCTTTAAATCTTAAGTGCTTAATTTCAGTTTTTTAGATCTCTTCAACAGTTAACCCCAATCCCTAAAAATGTAAAAATAAAATTTTTTTGTCTTTTTTCTTATTTGAAATATTTTTATAATCTACTTCAAAGTAGTATTTAGAGTTTAGGATTTTTATTTTTAGCTCCAAAACTTTAAAACCTATGTAAATTAACTTTTTAACTTGTAAAACTTAAAAAGAAAAAAAATTCACTTTTTTACTTTTTATTTTGAGTTTTTTTTCACAAATTATTCTACTTTTTTAAAAAAAAAGAATATTCTAAAATTAAATAAAAAATTTTCAAATTAAAAATTAAAGTAAAGGAGGTGAAAAAAAAGAAAAAATGAAAGGTTTGAAAGTAAGGTTTTTAAAAAATTCTTAAAAAAAACTAAGGAGGTGAGAAATAAAAAATAAATGGAAATTGTAAAATTTTTAAAGCTCTTAGAAATTAAAAAATTAAAGGGAGGGGTAAGGTATGGCACGAGTACATACAGTTTCATTTAGAGAAGTTTTACCAGTAGCTATTATTGCTTGGTCAGGTGCTTTACTTGAATGGTTAGATTTTTATACTTATGCTATTTTAGCAAAGGTCTTAGCTAAAAAGTTCTTTCCAGCTGCAGACCCTGTAGCAAGTTTATTGGCTTCCTTTGCAGCTTTAGCTATTGGTTTTCTATTTCGTCCTTTAGGTGCTTTAGGTTTTGGAAAACTTGGGGACCAGGTAGGAAGAAAAATCGCTTTTTTAACCGCTATTACAACCATGATGGTAGCTACTCTGGGATTAGCTGTGTTACCAAGTTATGAAACTATTGGTATTTTAGGTTCTATTGGAGTTTTCATTTTAAGAATTTTGCAAGGTCTTGCTCTTGGAGGAGGATACGGAGCAGCTATTACTTACTTAGGAGAATTCACTCCTGATGACAAGAGAGGATTAATTACAGGATTTCTCTTTACTACTCCTGCTTTTGGAATGGGGATCGCCGGAAATATTGCAGGAGTATTACAATCTTATTTCGGAGCAGAAGCTTTTAATGATTATGGTTGGAGATGGTGTTTTGCTATCGCAGGTATAATAGTGTTCATAGTGGCTTTAATTATCCATTTTCTTTATAAAGATACTCCAATATTTCTGGCTCTTAAACAGGTAAGAAGAGTTACTAGTGCTCCTATTAAAGAGCTCTTTACTAACAAACAATATATGTGGCTATTTATTTTGGCTTGGATTGGAGTAATTGGAGCTCACGGTCCAGTTTGGTATACTAACCAGCTTTATGTATCTTACTTTATGCAACATTATGGAATGAGTGTAGGTGAAGCTGGTAAAATTTTAGCTTACGCAACCTATGCTGCTCTTTGGACTTATCTTTTCTTTGGATGGCTATCTGACAAAATTGGAAGAAAACCTGTTTTAGTTTTTGGAATCTATGGAAATGCTTTAATATTCCCTATTATTTTCCACATAATGAAAGGATACTTAAATCCTCCTGATAAAACTATGCTTTTTATTTTAACTGCTATTTTAACTTATTTTAACGGGGTTGGTTATAGTGGAGCTATGTCTGCTATGCTTCTTGAGCTCTTTCCTTCTAGAATCAGAACTACTGCAGTAGGATTTACCTATAACATGGGATATGGAGTTTTTGGTGGGCTTACTCCTTTTATGATTACTTTACTTCTAAAAATAACTGGTAACCTTTATCTTTCTATTATAATTTGGTCAACTATCGTTCCCTGTATTATGGGACTTCTTTACTTAATTAAAGGGTGGGAAACTAAAGGTCACAGAATCTGGGAAGAATTATCTTGTGGTAAATTTGCCAAAGCTACTCTTATAGTTTCTCCTAAAACTACAATCCAGGAAGTAATGGAAAAAATGGCTGCTGAGGGTCAAAGAGTAGCAGTAGTTGCTGAAAACGGTAGATATGTAGGAATTGTAGAGGAAAGAAAAATAATTAAGGCTATAGCAGAAGGATTAAGCCTCTCTACTCCAGTTGAAAAAATCCTTATTAAAGCTGAGCCAGCTTATGAAGCTGACAGAGTTATTGATGGTATCGCTCTTTTAGACCAATACGAAGTAAAAACTGTAGCTGTAGTGGATGAAAATGAGAGGGTTTTAGGAGTTATTGACCCAAGATATGTGTTTAACGAAATTGCAGTGCTTACTGCCGGAATTAAAAAAGGATTTACTGAGCGTATTCATGTATCCGAATTTATGAAACAGCCTGCTATTACTATTGAAGACAAAGCTACCTTATTAGAGGCTGCTAATCTCATGGTTAAACACAATGTAGGATTTTTACCTGTCCTAAGTTCTGAAACTTTAAAACCTGTAGGAATTATTTCTGAAAGAGACTTGATTACCCTACTTTCCAAGGAAGAAAATAAGAACAAATCTGTTAAAGAAGTTATGAAAAAGAATGTAATAACTATCACTCCCCAAGCTACCTTAAAAGAAGCTTTAGAAAAGATTGTAACTAACAAAATCAGACATCTTCCTGTAGTAGCAGATGGGAAAGTTGTGGGAGTAATTTCTGCTAAAGACTGCTTCAAACTTATATAATTTTAAATTTGTAGTATAATTCTTTCTTAAAAAGGGGGGATAAGTTAATTTCCCCCCTTTTTTTCATATTATTTTTAAAAAGTAAAAAAGTTAGCTTTTTAAAAAGCCCCCATCGTCTAGTGGACCAGGATACTGGCCTCTCACGCCAGAGACACGGGTTCGAATCCCGTTGGGGGCGTTTTTTATTCAGGATAAATTTCTTAAATGAATACAATCTCCTGAATAAACTTTTTGAAAGCCTTTTTCTGTTTTTAAAACTAAAGCTCCATCTTCAGCTATGTCTATAGCTTCTCCTATAAACTCCTTATCCGAGGTAATAATTTTTACTTTTTGATTTAAAGTGGAAGACCTTTTTTTCCACATAGATAAAACTTTCTTTATATCAGAAGTTAATAGAACCTTAATATTTTCAATCAATTTTACAATAATTTTTTTTCTATCTATCTCCTGATTTAAGATTTCTTTAAGAGAAATAGCTCCTTTTTCTAAAGAAGAAATAAAGTTATTAGCATTTATTCCTATTCCTAAAATAGCATTTTTTAACTTATCAGGCTCAGCCTGTATTTCTAACAAAATACCCCCGAGTTTTTTTTCTTGATATAGGATGTCGTTAGGCCATTTAAGACTTACTTTAATTCCTGTATTTTCTTCTATAGATAAAGCGGTAGCTAAACTAGCTACATAAGTTAAAATAAAAGAGGACTTTAAGTCTAAGTCAGGATTTATAATTAAACTCATCCAAATTCCACCTGGGGGAGAAATCCAGGTTCTACCAAGCCTTCCCCTTCCATAAGTTTGAGTTTCTGCAAGAATTAGAACCTCTTCCTTTTTTTCTGTCTTTTGTAGTAATTTTCTTGCTATATCCATTGTAGAAGTTACTTTTTCAAAGCAGTAAACTTTTATAGGAAGTTCTGAAAATTCTTCCTCACAAAGAGAATTATTACTTTCTACTAATCTATATCCTTTTTTAGAAATCTTAATAAGATAACCTTTTCTTATTAAACTTTTTATATGCTTCCAAACTGCAGTTCTTGAAATTCCTAGCTGCTGAGCAATAACTTTTCCAGATACTATTTCTTTTTGTTTTAATATCTTCAGTATTTCTATTTTATTAGCTTTCTTTTTATTCAAGTGGTTTCTCCTTTTTTGAAAATTATTATAAACTTTATTTTTAAAATTTTAAGAATTATAATAAAAAACTCCATGAAGGTGCTCCAACTGGGTAAATATTATCCTCCTGCTATTGGGGGTACAGAACGAGTTATAAAGATCTTGACAGAAACTTTAAATGAATTTGGCATAAAAACGGATGTTCTTTGCTCTAACGAAAAACCAAAAAATGAAATTTTTGATTTTGATAGTTATAAAGTAATTAAAACTTCTCAATGGTTTAAGATAGCCTCAACTTCTGTTTCGCCTTCTATGATTTTTAAGCTTAAAAAAATTCAGGATTATTACGATATTATTCATGTTCACATGCCTGACCCTATGGCAAATTTGGCACTTTTTATAAACAGGCCTAAAGCTAAACTCGTTTTGCAATGGCACATGGATATAGTAAGGCAAAAATTTCTATTACATTTTTATAAACCTTTAGTTGAATGGCTTTTTCGAAAGGCTGACCTTTGTTTAGTTTCTTCAGAAAAACTTTATAAAGAATCTACCTTTTCACATTTAATGAAAGGAAAAACTAAAGTTCTACCTTTGCCTTTTGATGAAGAGGAACTCAAAAAACATATTCCAGACCCTAATTTTGAATCTTATCTTTTATCTTTAGCTAAAAACCGAAAAATTGTGCTTTATGTAGGAAGGTTAGTATATTATAAAGGGATTGAAGTTTTGATTTCTGCTGTTCCATTTTTACCAGAAAATATAATTATTTTTATCGTTGGAGATGGACCTCTTAAAAATCCCTTAAAAAAGAAAATTAAAAAATTAAAATTAAAAGACAGAGTATTCTTACTTGGGAAACTTTCAAATTCTAAATTAGCTTCTTGTTATCGTATATGTAATATCTTTTGCCTTCCTTCTTTATATAAGACCGAAGCTTTTGGTCTTGTTCAACTTGAGGCTATGAGTTTTGGGAAACCGGTTGTGAGTACAAAACTTCCAGCTTCTGGAGTTTGTGAAGTCAATATAGATGGAGAAACTGGATTGTGTGTAGAACCTGGAAACCCAGAACAACTTGCTAAAGCTATTTTAGAAATTTTAGAAAATGAAACACTATATTTAAAAATGAGCCAGAATGCTCAAAAAAGGGTTAAATTGTTTCATAAAAAAAATATTGTAAGTAAATTAATCAGCTTTTATTATGACTTAGTTAGAGGAGGCTAAAAAATGGTAGAAACTCTTTTGTATATAAATGTAGGTCTTATATGTACTTTAATTTTAGCTATTTTGATTAAAGTTCCCTTTGGAACTTTCAAAAAAATTAGTGAAATGATTGCTAAATTAGAAGTTGAGTTAACTAGTTTAAAAAATCTTCAAGAAAGAATGGAAAATATTCTCAGAGAAGAATTAAGAGAAAATAGAAACGAACTTAGAAATTCATTCTTTCAGCTTAGAGAAGAAGTAAGAACCCATTTAGTTAATCTTACTTATTTAAATGACCAAAAGTTTGAAAGATTACGTGAAACTGTAGAAGAAAAACTAAATTTTATTCAAGAAGAGAATACTAAAAAGCTTGACCAAATGCGAGAAATTGTTGAGGAAAAACTTCATTCAACTCTAGAAAAAAGACTCAGTGAATCCTTTAAGTTTGTAAGTGATAGACTGGAACAAGTTTATAAAAGCCTTGGAGAAGTGCAAGCCTTGGCTGCAAGTGTAGGAGATTTAAAAAGAGTTTTAACTAATGTAAAAACTAAAGGAATATTTGGTGAAATTCAACTTGAAACCCTTTTAGAACAAATATTAACCCCTGAACAGTATGTCAAAAATTTTCCAACCAAAAAAGGTAGCAATGAAAAAGTTGACTTTGCTATTAAGCTTCCTGGAAAAGTAGATGGAAAAAATTGGATTTATTTACCAATTGATGCAAAGTTTCACCAGGCTGATTATCAACAACTGTTAGACGCTTATGAAACCGGTGACCATAATGTAATAGAAGAATCCGCTAAAAAACTTGAAATGAAAATTAAAAACAGCGCTAAAGAAATAAGGGAAAAATATCTTGATCCTCCTTATACTACCGAGTTTGCTATTATGTTTCTTCCTGTCGAAGGACTTTATGCCGAAGTTTTAAGAAGACCTGGTCTTTTAGAAACCCTTCACAGAGAATATAAAGTTATAGTAACAGGTCCTACAACTTTAGCAGCTTTTCTTAATAGTCTTCAAATGGGATTTAGAACCCTTGCTATAGAAAAGAGGGCAAGCGAAATATGGGAACTACTTGGAGCAGTAAAGACTGAATTTAGTAAATTTGGCATTTTGTTAGAAAAGACTCATAAAAAGCTTATGGAGGCAAGCAATACTTTAGAAGACGCAGCTAAAAAAACAAGAGTTATTGAAAGAAAACTAAAGGAAGTTCAAAAACTTCCACAAGAAAAAACTATAAAATTGTTAAATTATGAAAATGATGAAAATGATCTAAAAATTTAATTGGAGGTGCCGGGGCCCGGAATCGAACCAGGGACACGCGGATTTTCAGTCCGCTGCTCTACCGACTGAGCTACCCCGGCGACCTTTGAAAAAAATACTTCAATTTTACAAATTGTCAAGAGGATATACGGGGTTTGAGACTATTTGAAAATTTTTTTGATTTTTCTTTGAAGTCAATTCTTCGTACTTTTCTTTTCACTATCAAAATACTTTTATATACTACCAAGTTATACATTAAAATAATAAAAATATAAAAAATGCTACTCTTGTTTAAAGATTTTACAATCAAGGAAATTTCTAAATTTTCAGATAGCCCCACATCTTCTTGACAATTTTAAGTTTTGGTATATAAAAAACTAACATGGAAATAATTTCCATTAAAACTAATAGAAAAACTGAACTTATAGATATTACTTCAGAAGTTCAGAAAAAGATTCCCTCAAATAAAAGTGGAATTTGCATTCTATATATTCCTCATACTACTGCAGGAATTATAATAAATGAAGGAGCAGATCCTTCAGTTCAAGATGACATTTTAAATGTACTGTCTAGTTTTGTTCCAGAAAAATTTCCTTATAAACACTTAGAAGGTAACTCTCCAGGACATGTTAAATCAAGTTTAACTGGTCCTTCTGTTGTCCTTATAGTAGAAAAAGGAAAGTTAGTTTTAGGAACATGGCAAAGAATTTTTTTTGCTGAATACGACGGTCCGAGAAATAGGAAGATTTATGTTAAGTTTATAGAAGGTGAAGATTAGGTTGAAAAGATATTTTTTATTTCTTTTTATAATCTTAGTTTTTTTTTCCTGTAAAGCTCAGCCTAAATATTATTCAGCTAAGACTTCTTCTCATAAAGAACTTGCTCAGATTTATTTAAAAGATGGAAGATACACTGAAGCTCTTCAAGAACTAGAACTTGCTAGACAAACAGACAAGTGCGATGCTGAAGTTTATAATTTACTAGGTATAGCATACATGGCTAAAAAAGATTATGAGAAAGCCGAAGAGTGTTTTAGAGAAGCTATAAAGTTAAATCCTAATTATTCCGAAGCTTATAATAATTATGGTTCTTTAAAAATGCTTCAGGAAAATTATCAAGAAGCTATAATTTATTTTGAAAAAGCACTTTCTAATCCATTTTACTTAAATTCTCATATAGCCAAAGCTAACCTAGGGTGGGCTTATTACAAATTAAGAGACAAAGAAAAAGCTATATTGTATCTTACTTCAGCTATAAAAGAAAATCCTCACTATGTTAAATCGTTAATTTATTTAGGTTTAATTTATTTAGACGAGGGTGAGCTAGATCTAGCAGAGTTTTATTTGAAAAGAGCTTTAAAAATAGACCGTAGTTCTGGAGAAGTTCGATATTACTTAGGAGAAGTTTTCTTTCGTAAAGGACAGTTAGAATTAGCCAAGGAATTATGGCAATCTATTGTATTTTTATCTCCCGAATCAGAATGGGCTTATCAAGCAGAAGAAAGAATTTATTTAGTAGAAAAAATTATTTCCCATCAAAGGTTTTGAAAACTTAATTTTTTAGTTTTTAATTCAGAAGCTTTTTCTTTTAGAGCTTCTAATCTATTTAAAGCTTTAAGAAAAGCTTTTAAGCTAGCTATTACTATATCTCCGTCTTTTCCCAAACCAGCAGTCCTAATCCCTGTTTCGTCTTCAATTATAACATCACTTATTCCTTCTGCCGAAGTTCCTCCACTTAAAGCATCTATATGAAAATCTATAAGACGGATAAATTTTTTTCCTGGTTCTTTGTCAAAAGAATAACCCAAGGCAGAAGCAACTGCTTTATAAGCAGCATCTATAGGACCAACTCCTAATCCGATAGATACTCTTTTACCCTTTTTTCGGTCTTCAATTTCAACTTGAGCCAAAGGTTTTAAAGAACTTCCGTAAACACTTATTACTTGAGAAGAAATAAGATTAAATCTATATTCCTTTTCTAAAAATTCATCTATAAGAATTCCCTCCAAATGTTCATCAGATATATTTCTTAATACATCCTTAATTTCGTTTTTATAAATTTCAAAAATTTTATTTAAAACTTCTTCTTCCAGGTCCCAGCCTCTACTTCTCAATTTAAAAGCAAGTGCGTGACGTCCAGAATGTTTTCCTAGGATAATAGCAGAACCTGTCCATCCTACTTCTTCAGGAGAAATTATTTCATAAGTACTTCTTTCACAAATTATTCCATGTTGATGAATTCCTGCTTCATGAGAAAAAGCATTAGCTCCTACTATAGCTTTATTAGGCTGGACTATCATTCCCGTATACTTAGATACTAGCTGACTTACTGGCACAATTTTTTTAGTATTTATGTTTATTTCTAGAGAGTACCCTAGTTTTTCTTTAAAAAAATTTGAACGTGTTTTCAAAATCATAATAATTTCTTCCAAAGCTGCATTACCAGCTCTTTCTCCAATTCCATTTATAGTTCCTTCAATTTGAGTTGCTCCAGCTAAGACAGCTGAAAGAGAGTTAGCTACTGCAAGTCCTAAGTCATTATGACAATGAACAGAAATCCTAAGCTCTCCACTTTTTAAAGCTGTCTCGTAACCTTCTTGTTTTAATTTTTCAATTAAAAAAGAAATAAGTTCAAAGTATTCTTGAGGAACAGTATAACCTACTGTGTCTGGAATATTAACAGTTTTAGCTCCAGCCTTAACTACAGTCAAAACTACTTGAGCTAAATAATTCCACTCACTGCGTGTTGCATCTTCTGCTGAAAATTCCACATCAGGACAAAAACTTAAAGCATACTTTACTGCAGATTCAGCCAATTTTAAAACTTCTTCTCTAGTTTTTTTTAATTTATACCTAAGATGGATATCAGAAGTTGCAATAAAAGTATGAATTCTTGGAGATTCGGCATATTTTAAAGCTTCCCAAGCTACTTCTATATCTTTAGGATTAGCTCGAGCTAAACCTGCAATAGTTATCCCTTTTAATTCTTTAGCTAAAGTCTTTACTGACTCAAAATCTCCAGGTGAGGTCACAGGAAACCCAGCTTCAATTACATCTACCCCTAATTCTATTAAAGCTTGAGCTATTTCCAGTTTTTGTTTTAAATTTAGAGAAACACCTGGAGACTGTTCACCGTCTCTTAAAGTTGTATCAAAAAAAAGAATTTTGGGATGCAACTTGACCTCCAAAAAATGCCGAGGGCGGGAGTCGAACCCGCACGGGGTCATCCCCCAGCGGATTTTGAGTCCGCCGCGTCTTCCAATTCCGCCACCTCGGCTCTATGTTTATAAATTTTAATTCAATTCTTTTCTATTTCAATATCATTACTTCCTACTTTCACAATCCCCTAAATGTAAGATATAATGATCTATCAGAATTTTAATAACACCTTATACATCTTCTTGACAAAATAAATTTATGATTTATTTTAACCTTCGTTCATTTTAAGGTTTTTTTTAAAAAAAGGGGGGATAAAAATGAAAAACTTTGAAAAATTTGAGTATGGTTTAGGACAACATCTGATTATTGACGGTTATGGAGCAAATCAGAAAAAATTAATGGACCTAGATTTTATTTATAATTTTTTAAACAAATATCCCGAAAAAATTCAGATGACCAAAATCATGCCCCCATATGTGTTTAAGTATTATGCTCCAGTTCCAGAAGACTGGGGTATTTCTGGATTTGTAATTATAGCTGAAAGTCATATAAGTATCCATACTTTTCCTGAAAAACTTTTTCTAAGTGTAGACATATTTTCCTGTAAGCCTTTTGATGCAGATAAGGCTATTGCAGACATAACTGAAATGTTTGAAATAAAAAAAAGTGAAGTAAGATTTTTTGATAGAGGACTGGAATTTCCTCGTTCTATAAGAGCTGTAGAAAATTTTATTAGACTTGAGAGAAAAAATTTTGTACTTTAAGAAATGAAAATTACTTTTTTGGGGCTACCTGACCATCCTCAGGCAAAGGTAGCCCTTATCCCTGCTCCTTTAGAGTTAACTACTTCTTGGAAGAAAGGAACTTTTTTTGGTCCCTTAGAAATTCTAAAGATTAGTCCTAATTTAGAATTTTTTGATGAAGAGACTCAGACTGAACCTTATATGCATCTAGGGTTTTATACTTTTCCTATTCCTGAATTACCTTACGAGCTGGAGTTAGCTTTAGAAGAAATTTCTAAAATGATACTTAAAAGCCTTTCTCTTAAAAAATTTCCCTTAATTATAGGTGGAGAACATACAGTAAGTTTAGCCTCTGCAAGGGCTTTAAAAAAATTTTATTCTAATTTTAAAATTCTTTATTTAGATGCTCATCCTGACTTGAGAGATTTTTATCTTGGTTCTAAAATAAATCATGCTACAGTTATAAGAAGAGTTTACGAAATGGGAATTCCCGTGTTAGGAGTAGGGGTAAGAACCTGTTCAAAAGAAGAATGGGAGTTTATAAGAAAACAACAAATTAATATTATATGGGCTAAAGATTTGAAAGAAAACTTTGAAGAAAATTTAGCTAAAATAGAAGAATTTATAAAAGATTTTCCTTTTTATCTTAGTCTGGACATGGATGTATTTGACCCTTCTTTAGCACCTGGAGTGGGAACTCCTGAGCCAGGAGGGTTAAGTTGGGAAGAATTCTTAAAAATTTTAAGAATCGTAACTCAGCATTCTCTCATAGGGATGGACATAGTGGAAACTTTACCTCTTTACTGTCATCAAATTACCGAATACTTAGCATGTAAAATTATAATGAAAACTCTAGCTTATCTGGCTCAAAGATTATGAGCCTCTGGCATAGATTTTCTAAACTTCTTTTTGAAGTAGCTTTACTTAAAAGAATAGAAAGAACGGGCTATGCTTATCTTGGAACTGGAAAAGAAAATGTAGCTGCCCATGCTTTTGGTGTGACTTTTTGTGCCTGGTTACTCACCAAGCTTTGTGAGGAAAAAGTAGATGAAGAAAAAGTATTGAAAATGGCTTTAATACACGACCTTCCCGAAGCAAGAATTGGAGATTTTAACGCAGTAAATAAACTTTACAACCAAGCAGACGAAGATAGAGCCTTACAGGATGCTTTTACAGGAATACCTATGGAAAAAGAAGTTTTATCTCTGTGGAATGAATACAAAAAAATGGAAACTCTAGAAGCTAAATTAGTTCATGATGCTGATATTTTAGACTTAATAGTTCAGCTTAAAGAACAAAAAGACCTTAACAATCCTTTTGCAGAAAGATGGCTTACGTACGCCAAAAGAAGACTTTTAACATCTACAGCTAAAAAACTTGCAGAAGCTATTACAGAAATAGAATGGTGCTCTTGGTGGTTAGAACATTTTATAAAAAAAGATGAAAAAAGAAAAGAACCTTGAACTTTGTACTAAATGTGGAGCCTGTCTTTCGGTATGTCCTTCTTACAAAATATTTCTTTCTGAACCCTTTTCACCTCGCGGAAGAAATTTTCTTTTGTTTCAAAATAAAGTTCACTTAAGTTTTGAATTTTGTCTTTTTTGTGAAAGGTGTAAGGAGGTGTGCCCTCATGAACTAAGTTTTCCTGAATTTTATTTAAAAACTTCAAACCTTAAAACAAGTCTTTTATCCCATAATTTACTTAGATTTTTACTTTCTTCTAAAGTTAATAAACTCAACTTTTCTTTACTAAAGTATAAAATTATAAAATTTGTAGAAAAATTTCCTAATGAAGGAAACTTCATTATTTATCCTTCTTGTGGGGTATTTTTTTTCTTTAAAAAAGCTTTTAAAAAGTTTTTTGAATTCTTAGAAAGAAAAAAAATACCCGTAGGAATACCTAAAAACTTAAGTTGTTGTGGAGCCCCTTTCTTAAGTTTGGGATTAAAAGAAGAGGTAAAACGAAGAGCTATTTTAAATCTTGAGTTTTTTGAAAAAAACTCTAAACCTATTTTAATGTTGTGTGCTACTTGTTTGTGGATGTTTAAAAGAGTTTATCCTATTCTTTTTGAGGAAAGCAAGGATTATGAAAGATTTTTAAACTTAGCTAAAAGAATAAAATCGGTTTATTTTTTTTTAACTACTGAATTTATAGAAAAAATTAGCCTTTTTTCAAAGAAAAAGATTATTTTTCACCTACCTTGCCACTTGACAGAAGAATTTAATTTGGTAAATACTAAATTAGAAGTAGAAAAATTTTGTTGTGGATCGGCTAAAAGTTTTCTTTGGATTGAAGGTTTTCAGGCAAAGTATAAAAAATTCTGGTTTAAAAATTTAGGTTCTTTTTTGGGGTTGGCAACTTTTTGTACGGGATGTTATTTAACTTTTAAAACTTTAATTAAAGAACCTCCTAAAATTTGTCACTGGTTGGAGGTTATTTTATGAAGTATCCTTCTTATTTAAATCTTTTAGAAAGTGGTGAACTAGATTTAAGGATTTCTTCTCTTTATGAAGTACTTAAATCCTGTACCCTTTGTCCTAACAGATGTAAAGTTAATCGACTAAATGGAGAAAAAGGACTTTGTCAGGTTACTAACCAACCTATGATTTCAAGTTACGGACCTCACTTTGGAGAAGAACGCCCTTTAGTAGGGGTTAACGGTTCCGGAGCTATATTCTTTACTTACTGCAATTTGGCTTGTGTTTATTGTCAGAACTGGGAGATTAGTCACTTAGGAGAAGGAGAAGTAATTAAAGAAGAAGACCTGGCTAAAATTATGATAATTCTTCAAGTATGGGGATGCCACAACATAAATTTGGTTACTCCTACTCATCAAGTTCCTTTTATAGTGAAAGCTATAAAAATAGCAGCTGAAAAGGGATTAAATATTCCCATTGTTTATAACTGTGGAGGGTACGAGTCTTTAGAGACCTTAAAACTTCTTGAAGGAATTGTAGACATTTATATGCCAGATATAAAGTATATGGATGAAAATGTAGCTTTGAGACTTTCTAAAATTAAAAAGTATCCTCAAGTAGTAAAAGAAGCAGTAAAAGAAATGCACAGACAAGTAGGAGATTTAATTATAGAAAATGGAATTGCCAAAAGAGGGCTTTTAGTTAGACATTTAGTTTTACCAGGAGACCTTTCTCAAACAGAAGAGGTAATTAAATTTTTAGCTGAAGAAATTTCTAAAAATACTTATCTTAATTTAATGGACCAGTATCGTCCTTGTGGAGAAGCCTGGAGATACCCACCTCTTGATCGAAAAATTAATAAAGAAGAATGGGAAAGAGCCTTAAAATTGGCTCAAAAGTATGGACTTACAAGATTAGATGAAAAAAGAGCTAGATTTTGGTTTTAAAATTTTCGCTGTAGGAGATATTCATGGATGTTTGACTAGTTTGGAAAACCTTTTGGAACAGTTACCTATTAGCTGGGGAAAAGACTATCTAATTTTTTTAGGAGACTACATAGACCGAGGACCAGACTCTAGAGCAGTGATAGACCTTTTAATAGAGTTAAAAAACCAATATCCTGAAAAAGTAATTACCTTAAAGGGTAATCACGAGTGGATGTTAGAAAGATTTTTAAAGGGAATAGACATAGAAACATACTTATACAATGGAGGAGACACTACCTTAAAAAATTATTTTAATTTTAAGACAGGTAAAATTGAAATACCATTAGAACATTTAGAGTTTTTAAAAAATTTAAAACTTTACTTTGAACTTTATAACTATTTTTTTGTACATGCTGGGATAAGACCTGGAATACCTTTGGAATTTCAAACTGAAGAGGACTTACTTTGGATAAGAGATAGTTTTATTTTTTCAGAAGACGAATTCTCTAAAGTAGTGATTTTTGGTCACACGCCTTTCTCAGCACCTTTAGTTTTAAAAGATAGAATAGGAATTGATACAGGATGTGTTTACGGAGGTTATTTAACAGCAGTTCAACTTCCAGAAATAAAATTTTATCAAATACCTTGTGGAGGTAGGTTATGACCAAAGGGGATGATGAAAAAAGAAAACTTTCCTGGAGAGAAATAGATAAGTTGAAAGATAAAAGCGGATTTAGCAAGATTAGAAGAAAAATGGAAAACTCAGAAGGGTATTATAAAAAAGTAAACAACAAAACCAAAGAAAGATATTTAAAAGAACTAGAAAAACTTTTTGAAGGCAAAAAAGATGCCGAAAAGGAAGTTCTTTTAGCTTCTTTACATAAAAGCTACGGCACTAAAAATTTTAAAAAGCTTGCAAAAGAATTTTTCGAAAAATTTGGCCTTCCTGAAGACCTAAGAAGTCTTTTTCTCTTTTTAGATTTAGACGAAAGAGAAATAGTTTTATTAACTTTAGAGAAAATAAAAGAAAGTTTTCCTAGTAAAAGTATTTTTGAAAAGCAAAGTATACTTTCTAAGTTAAAAACTCTTTCTTTCACTACCAAAGACGAAAAAGTAGGAGCCGCGGTAGAAAAACTTTTAAAAGAAATGTCTTTATAAAAAAATTTTTTAAAATTTTATATGGAAAATTTAATAAAAGAGTTTTTAATTTATTTGAGAGTTATTAAAAATTATTCTCCTAATACTATTTTTTCTTATAACTCAGATTTAAAAGACTTTTTAACTTTTTTAAGGGAAAAAAAACTAGACCTAGATAAACTTAATTTAGAGAATTTCAGAAATTATTTAAAAAGTCTCAAAGAAAGAGGCTATAACAACTTTAGTATAGCTCGAAAGCTTTCTAGTTTAAAAAGTTTTTTTCGCTTTTTAGAAGAAGAAAAAGGTAAGAAATTTAGTTTTATTTTTCTTTTTGAAACTCCTAAACTTCCTTTTCGGTTACCTAAAGTTTTAAGTTTAGAAGAGGTGGAGGCTTTATTTTCTGTTCCTGATACTTCTACTCCTTCAGGTTATAGAGATAAAACCATGTTAGAAGTTCTTTATGCAACAGGTTTAAGGGTTTCAGAACTGGTAAATCTTAGAATTAATAACTTGAACCTAGAATTGGGATTAATAAAAGTTTTGGGTAAGGGAAATAAAGAAAGAATCATTCCTCTAGGAGATTACGCCTTGGAGTATTTGAAAAACTATTTACAAAAAGTGAGACCTCTTTTTGTAAACCAAAATAGTAAAGATTATGTTTTTTTAGGAAGATTAGGAAATCCCCTTACCAGGCAAAGATTTTGGCAAATAATAAAGAACTATGCTAAAAAAGTTGGACTAGAAGATAAAATATCGCCTCATGTATTGAGACATTCTTTTGCTACACATCTTCTTCAGGGAGGGGCAAATTTAAGAGCTTTACAAATGCTTTTAGGACATAACAGTTTATCTACTACTCAAATTTATACTCATCTTGATTTTAAAAAATTAAGAGAAGTTTATGATAAATACCATCCCAGAGCCAAATGAATCTCAAGTTGAAAAAATAGATTTAGAGGAATTTTTAAATTTCTTAAATTTAGAACCAGAGGTTAAAAGTTTTCTTAAAAAAGCTTGTGAGGTAGCTAAAAAAAGAGGAGAATTTTTGTACTTCGCAGGAGGTGTAGTAAGAGATTATCTTTTAAAAAAAACTACTAAAGATTTTGATTTAGTTTTACAAGGAAATTTAGATACATTTTTACAAGAACTTCTTAGCTATGTTGAGGGAAAAATTCTTTTTAAATCTCAGTTTTTAACCTACAAAGTTAAAGTAGAAACTTTAAATAAAAATTTCACTATAGATTTCATCACTGCTAGAAGAGAAGTTTATGAAGGTCCTGCAGCCCTCCCAAAAGTATTTCCTTCTTCTTTTAAAGAAGATATTTTAAGAAGAGATTTTACTATCAATACTTTAATACTAGGATTAAGTCCTCCCTACGAAGGAAAACTTTTAGACCTATTAGGAGGGAAACAAGACTTGAAAAATGGAATTATACGACCTCTTCATCTTTTTTCTTTCGTTGAAGACCCAACGCGAATTTTCAGAGGTATAAGATATAAAGTTAGGTTTAACTTTCAATTTGCAGAGGAATTTTACAAAGCTCTTTATAAAGCTTTTGATTTTTTATCTTTGGAAAAATTATCTAGTTTCCGGTTATGTCAGGAACTTAAACTTTATTTACATAAAGAATCCTTAAACAATCTTTACAGTCTTTTAGAAATTACTTTTAATTTGGGAGTATTTGAAAAAGCTAAGTTGAAAGTAAAAAAAGAAAGATTTTTAGAATTAGTTAACTGGCTGCAAGACCTAAAAGAAGAAATAAGTTCTCAAGAAAAAGAAAAAATCTTTTTTTGGGGACTATTTGGGGAGTTCTATGAAAATATTTTAAGACTAAACTTTTCAGACAAAGAATTTAAAAAGTTAAAAACTTACGAAGAACTTATAAAAAATGAAATATCTAATTTTTTAAAAATGAAACTTTTCGAAAAGGTTAGGTTCCTAGAAAAAATACCTTTAGTTCAACTATTAGTTTTAAGTTTATTTTACAAAGATTTAAAAGAACATGTATTAGAATGGATAAAAATTTATAGAAAAATTAAACCAGAAATTACAGGTAAAGAACTGAAAGATATGGGAATTCCAGAAGGTCCCAAAATAGGAAAAATTTTAAGTTTTCTAAGAAAAAAACATCTTGAAGGAAAAATCAAAAGTAAAGAAGAGGAAAAACAGTTAGTAAAACAACTTATTGAAGAAGGGAATTTTTTAAATTAAAATTAACTTTAATTATAATTCAAATTTAGGTTCTTTTTTATGGAAAGTTTATGGAAAATTGGGTAAAAGAATTAGAGTTATTTTTAGATAAAAAACTAGAATACCTAAAAGTGGGAGATAGAGTAAAAGGATTGGTAATTCAAATTGGAAAAGAATGGACCTTTGTAGATATAGGTTTAAAAAAAGAAGCTTTACTTCCTACTTCGGAAATAAAAAGAGAAGATGGGTCTTTTAAAATAAAAGTGGGAGAAGAAATTGAGGCTTTAGTTACGGGAAGACTAAAAGAAGGTTTGGTTTTGTCTTATTTAAAATTAAAAGAAACAGAACTTTGGAATAAATTGAAAGAACTTAAAGAGAAGGGGGAACCTATAGAAGTAAAAGTCTTAGAAGTAACAAGAAGAGGATATAAGGTAGAGTGGGAAGAGCTTTTAATTGGCTTAATGCCTTTTTCTCAATCTTATTTTCTGGAAAAACCTAAAAGTGAAGATGAATTACTAGGAAAATTTTTAAAAGTTGAAATTTTAAACATAGAGAAGAATCACTTTGTAGTATCAAGGAGAAATTATTTAGAGAAGGAAAGAGAAAGAAAGAAAAAACTTTTATGGGATAAAATTAAAAAAGGAGAGATATTAAATGGAAAAGTAAAACGGAAAATAGAAGGAGGTTTTTTAGTGGAGATCGAAGAAGTATTAGTAGGTTTTTTACCTTTTAAAGAACTTAGTTGGACAAGAATTGATAATCCTCAGGATTATCTTACAATAGGGGATGAAATAAAAGCTAAAGCTATTTCTTGGGATGAAGTAAAAGAAAAAATAAAGTTGAGTCTTAAGGCTTTAAGCCCAGACCCTTGGCAAGAAAATATTCAAAAGTACAAAAAAGGAGAAAGGGTTAGAGGTAGAGTTACAAAGGTCTTTCCTTTTGGAGTTTTCATAGAATTAGAACCTGGAATAGAAGGGCTTATACCTTTAAGTGAATTTTCTTGGAAAAGAACAAAAGTAAAAGAACTTTTAAAGGAAGGTGACTTGGTAGAAGCAGTTATTTTAGAATTAAATCCGGAAAGTAAAAAGTTAGTTTTGAGTTTGAAGCAACTTGAACCCTCCCCTTGGGAAGTTCTTTTTAAAGAAATAAAAGTAGGAAGTATTGTTACTGGTAAAGTTAAGCTTGTAACAGATTATGGAATTTTTTTAGAAATAAAAGAAGGAGTTGACGGATTTATACACCTTTCTCAAGTTTCTTGGGATAAAGTTGAAAATTTGAAAGAACTTTACAAAGAAGGCGATGAAGTGAAGGCTCAAGTTATAGAGTTTAATCCTGAAAAAAGAAAACTTAATTTAAGTATAAAAAATTTAAAACCTAATCCCTGGGACCACATAGAAGAAAAATATAAAGTAGGTGATATTGTAGAAGGTAAAATTAAAAAAATTCTTGAGCATGGTTTATTGATAGAAGTAGAACCGGAGCTTTCTGGTTGGCTTCCTTTTTCAGAATTAATAGAAAGTAAGAAAAAAATTACCTTAGAAGAGATAAGAAAAAATTATGCTCCTGGTACAAGCATTAAAACTAAAATAATATCAATAGATAAAGAAAATAGAAAAATAAAGCTTTCCTATCTTGAGTATTTAAAAGATCTAGAAAGACAAGAATTTGAAGAATATCAAAAACAATTAAAGTTTTCTAAAGGAACTTCTTTAGGAGAAATTTTAAGGAAACTTTTATGAAAAGAGCTTGGCTTATTTATGGACTTTCTTTTATAGGTGGATTAGTAGTTTTTTTAATAATTCTTAGTTTTTTGTTTTCTTTTTTATTGCTTTTTAAGGAAAGAGGTTGGGGAAAACCAAAGATAGGGATTTTAGAAATAAGAGGGCTTATTTTAGATTCTCAGGAATATCTCTTATGTATAAAAGAACTTGCGGAAAGAAAAGATATTAAAGGAGTGGTAGTTAGAATTGAATCTCCAGGAGGCTCGGTAGGGGCTGTACAAGAAATTTTAGAGGAGTTAAAAAATCTCAGAAAAATTAAGCCTATAGTAGTTTCTATGGGAAGTGTAGCTGCTTCAGGTGGACTCTATGTAGCTTTAGGAGGTAACAAAATTTTAGCTTCGCCTGGAACTATTACCGGAAGTATAGGAGTTCTTATAGAACTTACAAATATAGAAAAGCTTTTAAAAAAAATAGGAATAGAATCAGAAACTATAAAAAGCGGCCCTTATAAAGATACAGGTTCTATATACAGACCCCTTACTTCTGAAGAAAAAAAGTATTTACAGGAAAAAGTAAATAAGGTTTATGAACAGTTTGTTAAAGCTATTTCAGAGGAAAGGAAAATTCCTATAGAAAAAGTTAAAGAATTTGCTGATGGAAGGTTTTTAACGGGAGAAGAAGCAGTCTCTTTAGGATTAATAGACAGTTTAGGCAATTTTTGGACAGCGGTAGAAATGGTCAAATCAATGGCTAACTTGAAAGAAGCTACCTTAGTTTTTTTACCCAAAAAAAAAGGTATATTAGAGAAATTTTTAGAAAATAAAGCATCTATCTGGTATGAGTTATTTCTTTTTAGGCCTTTTTATTTACCAGCTAAGGTGTATGAATAAAACTGACTTGATAGAAAGACTTAGTTACAAATTTCCAGATGTAGAAAAAGAAGAAATAAAAAACATAGTAGACCTTTTTTTTGAAATAATAAGGGAATCTTTGAAAAAAGGACAAAGAATTGAATTAAGAGATTTTGGAGTATTTCAACTTCTAAGAAGTAAAGGTAACTTTTTTAAAAATCCTAAAAATCATCAAAAATATTACATAAAAGAAAAAATAAGAGTTTTATTCAAAAACGGCAAAGAATTTAAAGAAAGATTAAATACTCCTTTTTTAGCAGGGCTAGACTTAGGAACCCAAACTTTTAGACTATGTTTGGGTAAAGTTTTTAAAGAAAATATTTATTTTTTACTAAAAAAGAGAGAAAATGTTAGATTAGGTGAAGGGTTAGCGGGAAGTGGAATAATCTCAGATTCAGCTTTTGCAAGAGGATTAAAAGCTTTAGAGAGCTTTAAAAGAATAATGCAACAATACCAAGTTACTAATTATAGAGCCTTAGGTACAGCTGTTTTTAGAAAAGCTAAAAATGCTGATGAATTTGTAAAAAGAGCCAGGGAAGAAGTAGGAATTGAAATAGAAATCCTTTCTTCCGAAGAAGAGGCTAAGTTATCTTTGGAAGGTGTTCTTTTAGGATTAAAAGAACATTTCCCTCAACTTAAAGATTTTCTCTTAATAGATGTAGGAGGAGGTTCTTCAGAATTTATTTATTTTCAAGGAGAAGAATGTTGGGTTAAAAGTTTAGATTTGGGAGCAGTAATTCTAAAAGAAACCTTTGATTTAAAATATCCGGTTCCCTCTAAAGTTTTAAAGTCCATAAGAGAGTATATAAAGGAAAGACTCTTTGAACTTCCTATAGAAAAGCCTTACCTTATAGTAATTACAGGAGGGACAGCAAGTATTCTAGGAAGTTTAGATTTAAAACTAAATTTTTACATACCCGAAAGACTTCATGGACATCAAATTTCTAAAGAGCGTTTAGAAAAGTTAATTCATAAAATAGCCAACCTTTCTTTACTAACTCTTAAAAAGATAAAGGGAATGGAAGAAGGTAGGGAAGATATAGTGTTACCTGGGCTTTTAATTTATTCTGAAATTTTAAATTACTTTAATCAAGAGACTCTTTTTATCAGCGAATATGGGATTTTAGAAGGTACTTTACTTTCTTTAAGCAAAGTAATATAATATTATAATTTTATTAAATTACTTTTACAAAAATTATTTAAAAAGTGTGGGAGGGGAAAGAGGTTTATGTTGGATATTATTTATGAAGCTTATACTTTTGATGATGTACTTTTAGTTCCAGCTTATTCAGAAATTTTACCTAAAGATGTAGATGTTAGTACTTATATAACTCCAAAAATAAAACTTAACATTCCTCTTCTTTCAGCAGCCATGGATACAGTAACTGAAAGTAGAATGGCTATAAGTGTAGCTCGAGAAGGAGGGCTTGGAGTTATTCACAGAAATATGAGTTTAGAAGAACAGGTCAGAGAGGTAGAAAAGGTTAAAAAATCTGAAAGTGGTATGATTTATGACCCTATTACCGTATCTCCAGACACGCCTATCAGGGTGGTATTAAAACTGATGGAAGAGTATAAAATTTCAGGTATTCCGGTGGTGGAAGGAAGTGAAAAGAAATTAGTTGGAATAGTTACTAATCGGGACTTAAGATTTGAAACCCAGCTTGAAAAACCAGTTAAAGAAGTTATGACTAAAGAAAATCTTGTTACTGCTAAACCTGGGATTTCTTTAGAAGAAGCTAAGAAAATTTTACACAAAAGAAGAATAGAAAAGCTTTTGATTGTAGATGATGAATTTCGTTTGAAAGGATTAATTACCATAAAAGATATAGAAAAGATTAAAAAATATCCTAATGCTTGTAAGGACGAACTAGGAAGACTTAGAGTTGGAGCAGCTATAGGAGTAGGTAAAGGGGTTTTAGAGCAGGTAGAAGCTCTTCTTAAAGCTGGTTGTGATGTTCTTTTTATAGACTCAGCTCATGGCCACACTAAGAATGTTATTGACACTATAAAGGAAATAAAATATCATTTTCCTGAATGTCAGTTAGTAGCTGGTAATGTAGCTACTTCAGAAGGTGCCGAAGCTTTGATTAAAGCTGGTGCAGATGGGATTAAAGTAGGTGTAGGCCCTGGTTCTATATGTACTACTAGAATTATAGCAGGTGCTGGAATACCTCAACTTACGGCTATTCATAATTGTGCTATAGTAGCTGAAAAATACGGTATTCCAGTAATTGCAGATGGTGGTATAAGATTTTCTGGAGATATTACTAAAGCTATAGCAGCAGGAGCTCACGCAGTAATGATAGGTAATCTTTTTGCTGGAACAGAGGAAGCACCTGGAGAAACTATTCTTTACGAAGGAAGAACCTATAAAATTTACCGAGGAATGGGTTCGCTTTCTGCCATGAAAGAAAGAGGTGCTAGGGAAAGATATTGTCAAGAAGGAGAAGATCTTTCTAAATTCGTTCCAGAAGGTGTAGAAGGTAGAGTTCCTTATAGAGGACCTGTTTCTCAAATGATATATCAATTAATAGGAGGATTAAAGTCTGGTATGGGATATTGTGGTTGTAGAAATATTGAAGAAATTAGAAAGAAAGCTAAATTTGTAAAAATAACTCCTGCAGGTTATAGAGAAAGTCATGTACATGATGTAGCTATTTTAAAAGAAGCCCCAAATTACTGGGTAGGGGGTTAAATTTGCCAGCTTTCGAGTGGAGAGGACGGTCTATTTCAGGAGAAATAAGAACAGGAATTATAGAAGCCCCTAATCCCCAAATAGTAGAATTTTATCTAAGAAGACTTAATATTATTCCAATTAAAATAGTTCCTAAAAAAGAAGGCTTATTTAAATTTGGTCTAAAAACTGTTTCAGAGAAGGAACTTGCTTTTTTTACCAGACAGTTCGCTACGGTTTTAGAGGCAGGTCTTCCTATAGTTAAATGTTTAGAAACCTTGTCCATGCAACAAAGAAACCCTTACTTCAAACAAGTTATTACAGAAATTAGAAAAAAGGTAGAGGGAGGCAGTGCTTTAAGCGATGCTCTTGGAGAGTACCCTAAAATTTTTAATAAACTTTATGTTCAAATGGTAAAATCTGGAGAAAGTAGCGGTAATTTAGATATCGTTCTTAAAAGATTAGCAGTTTACTTAGAAAAAATTGTTTCTTTAAAATCTAAAATTAAACATGCTATGATATATCCTGCAGTTATTATCTTTATTACTATAGTGGTAATTTCTATTTTAATGATTTTTGTAATTCCGAAGTTTGCAGAACTTTTTAAAGAAGCTGGTCAGACCCTTCCCTTACCTACCCAGATTTTAATTAATATAAGTATGAATTTTAAAAAAATTTTTTTATTTTTTCTAGTTTCGGTTGTAGTTTCCATTATAGTTTTAAAAAAATATAGAAAAACTGAAAAAGGACGGTATAATACTGACAAGATCCTTTTAAAATTTCCGTTACTAGGGAGCTTGTTTCACAAAGCTGCTATTTCACGTATTGCCAGAACCTTAGCCAATGTTATAGGGGCAGGTGTTCCACTTTTGCAAGCTATTTTAATTGCTGGAGAAACTTCAGATAATAAAGTTCTTGAAAAAGCTATGGAAGAAATTAGAGTAAATGTAGCAGCTGGACACGGAATAGCTGACCCTATGTTCTATACTGGGGTTTTCCCATACTTAATGATAGAAATGGTTCGTGTTGGAGAAGTTTCAGGTAATTTAGAAGATATGCTTAATAAATTAGCTGATTTCTACGAGGAAGAGGTAGATAGAACTGTTGAAACTCTTTCTACTTTAATAGAACCACTTCTTTTAATAGTTTTAGGTGTAATAATTGGTGGAATTTTGATAGCTCTATACTTACCTATTTTCCAACTCGGGGCTGTAATAGGAGGAGGTTAGTAAAGCTAAAAAATATTTAGGCATTTTGAAAAAATAAGAAAAATTTTATATAACTTAGTTATATTTACTTAGTTATATTTTTCGTTAAATGAATTTTAAAAATATATTTTCCTTTTTTTTCCTTTTGGTTATTTTCTTTTTATTCTTTTTTCTAGGAGGAACTATGAATTCAGCAGTAAATGCTTCGGAAAAAAGTTTAGTAGATAAAATAATTGAAAAAAATCTTCCTCATGGACTAAAAGTTCTCTTTTATCCTTATGGAAGAGAAAAAGTAGTTACGGTGAAACTTTGTGTAAAAGTAGGAAGTAGTTATGAAGAAGATTCACAGGCTGGAATTACTCATCTCATTGAACATATGATTTTTAAGGGAACAGAAACTAAAAAACCTGAAGAAATTGCTGGAGCAGTGGAGGCTAAAGGAGGTTATATTAATGCTTACACTTCGTACGATTATACTTGTTATTATGTAACAGGACCTTCTGAAATAACTGAAACTGCTTTAAGGGTTCTTTCTGAAGCGGTTTTTTATCCCTATTTTGACCCTTTAGAACTTGAAAAAGAAAAAGAAGTTGTAGTAGAGGAAATGAAAATGAGACTAGACAATCCATCTATTGTGCTTTTTGAAAAAGTTTTAGGTATTTCTTATCAAAATTATCCCTATAAAAGGCCTATTATAGGTTATGAAGATACTATCCGTTCTCTTAAAAGAGAGGATCTTCTTACTTTTGTAAATCAATTTTATACTCCTGAAAATATAATTTTAATTGTAGTAGGAAATTTGCCTGAAGAGGAGCTCTGGAACCTTATTAAAAAGTATTTTGAAAAACTTCCTCAAAGAATTCTTAAAAAGATTAACTTTTCTGAAGAATCTTATGTTTCTGAACCTTCTTTAGTATGGATAGAAAGACCAGTAAAGGAAGGATATTTTGTTTTTACCTTCCCTGGACCTTCTATAAAAAGTGATGAAGCCCCACTTTTTGACCTTTTAGCTGAAATTCTGGGAGGGGGGGAAGTTTCAAGGCTTTATCTTAAACTTAAAAGAGAGTTAAATTTAGTAAAATCTATAGGAGCATCTGCTTTTACTCCTGCTGGACCTGGACTCTTTGAAATTTATGGAACTGCTGACCCTGAAAATTTTAAAAAAGTCTTGTTCTTCGTTATTGAAGAAATAGAAAAAATAAAAAAAGAAGAAATTAGTTTTAAAGAACTAGAAAGAGCTAAAACTCAAGTTCTTTCAGCATTTATTTTTTCTCAAGAAACTTCTGAAGGTCTTGCAAAAACTATAGGTGCTTTTCAGCTTTTAAGAAATTCTTATAAAGATATACTCTGGTACCAAGATAAAATTCAAAAAGCAACTCCTGAAGACCTAAAAGTTTTAGCTAAAAAATATTTAGACCTACAAAAACTAGTAGTAGGTTTTTTATCCGAAAAAAAACTCTGGGACGAAGGAGAACTAAAAGAAATAATAACCTCTGCAGTACCATCTTCTATAGAATTTTTTACTTTGGAAAATGGTCTCAAGGTAATACTTTATCCTATAAGAGACCTTCCTACAGTAGCTCTGACTCTTGCTTTTCCTGGAGGATTAAGATGGGAAGATAAAAAAAATAATGGTCTTTTTCAGGCTCTTTCTCTTCTTTGGACAAGAGGAACTAAAAATTTTACAGCTGAAGAACTTGCTGAAAATTTGGAATGTATTTCTGCCACTATAAAAGGTTTTTCAGGAAGAAATACTTTTGGTCTTAAAGCTGTTTTTCTTACTACTTATTTAAAAGAAGGTTTAGAATACTTTAAGGAAATTCTTCTAAATCCACTTTTCAAAGAAGAAGAATGCGAAAGAGCAAAACCAGAATTAATTTCTTCTCTTTTAACGCAAGAAGACCAACCTCTAGCTTTAGCTTTGAAAGAATTTTTAAAAGAACTTTTTCCAAATCATCCTTATGGACTTAATTCTTTCGGAAGCTATGAATTTTATCAAAGTTTAAACTGCAAAGAGCTTAAGCAAGCTTATAAAAAATTTGTAAGACCTGAAAAAGGAATTCTTACAGTTGTAGGAGACTTTGACCCTTTTTACTTAAAGTTAGAATTAAAAAAGTTATTTAAAGAGTGGAAAACTCTTTCTTCAGAAATTTTAAAAGAAGAAGAACCATCTTGTCCTTCTTCTAAATTTAAAAATATTCCTAAAGATACTTATCAAACTCAAATTTTACTTGGATTTCAAACTCCAGGCCTTCTCTCTAAGGAAAGAGTAGCCTTAGAGGTATTAAATTATGCTCTTTCTGGGCAAAATGGAAAACTTTTCCGTATTTTAAGAGACGAAAAATCTTTAGCTTATGCAGTTACTTCTTTTTTAATTTTTTATCCCAAAAAATCTGCTTTTATTTTTTATTTAGCTTGTTCTCCTGAAAAAAAGGAATTAGCTATAGATGAATTTTGGAAAATTTTGAAGGAAATTTATGAAAAAGGTCTTTCGGAAGAAGAAATAGAAAGAGCTAAAAATAGAATTCTAGGAAAATACAAACTTTCTTTACAAAGTAATCTTGGTAAAGCTGAAGATATAGCTATAAATGAAGTATTGGGACTTGGTTGGGACTATGCTCAAAAATTTGAAAACTTGGTAAAAGCAGTTACTTTTCAAGATCTTAAAAACTTAATAAGTAACTACCTTGTTGAAGAAAAAGCTTTTTTATTAATACTTGGAAAGTAAAAATTGGAAATTAGTTTTCTAACTAACAAAGAAGAAGAAACTATAAAATTGGGAAAAAAATTAGGAAAACTTTTAAATCCTGGAGATTTGGTACTTCTTAAGGGTGAATTAGGAAGTGGAAAAACTACTTTCGTAAAAGGAATAGCTGAAGGTTTAGAAGTAACTCCAGAAGTTTATATTACCAGCCCAACATTTTCTTTAATTAATATCTACGAGGGCAAACATACCCTTTACCATGTAGACCTTTACCGTTTAGAACTTGAAGATATTGAAGAATTAGGTATCTGGGAATATTTAGGAAATGGTATTGTAGTTATTGAATGGGCAGAAAAACTAATTCAAATTCCTAAAAAAGACTTTATAGAAATTATTTTTGAATTTATAGATTATAACCGAAGGAAAATCATTTTAAACGGTTACGGAGAGTGGAAAGAGCTCCTAAAAGTCCTGGAACGGGATGTTGTATAAGATAAATGGGAAATTTTTCTAAAAGATACTTCATTTTAAAGTTTTCTAAAAAACCTTTTTGAAAATGTACATAGCCTTTTTTTTCCAAAAGAAAATCTTTAATCCCTAAAACTACTCCTCCAGCTAAATATATTCCACCCCAAGGCAAACTTGTTAAAGCCGTCTGCGAAATTTTTCTTCCCATTAATTCTAATACTTTAAAAATTACTTGTTTTGCAAATAAATGTCCACTTTTAGCTAAAGAGGTAATTCTTTCAGGAGTTACCCTTTCTTTACTAAAAAATTCATACCATAAAGATAAAGCTTTACCTGAAATAGCATTTTCCCAACTAAGTTCTTCTCCTTTTTGTGCCAAAAAACTTAAAAAATTCCACTCATCTTCTTTTAAAGGAGAAAAAAAAGTATGTCCTGCTTCAGTAGGTAAAACTGTTAATGGTTTTTCTTTAACCAAAATGGCTTCACCTAAACCAGTCCCAAAAGCCAGAAAAGCTTTAGGAAAGTTTTTTAACGGTTTCACATCTCTTAAAAAAATTAAATCTTCTTTCTTTAAAAAACTTAAACATCCAGCTAAAGCTTCTAAGTCATTTAAAATAATTACCTTTTCAAAATTAAACCTATTTTTTATTTCTTCAGAAGAAACTTTCCAATTAAGGTTGGTTAAAAAAGCTTCATTATTTAAAATTGGACCAGCAAGCGCAAAAACTGCTATTTTAATCTTAGTCTTAATTTTAAATGTCTGAAAACTTTCTTTTAAATAATGTTCAAGTAACTCAATTATACTTTCAAAAAGTTTACTTTTATAAACTTTTATATTAAAAAGATCTTTTTTTCTTTCCTTAACCAGCGCTAGTCTACAGTTTGTCCCTCCTATATCTCCTAATAAAATCACTTCTTAGCCGGTCCTTTTTCTTTAACTTTTTTTTGAAGATAATAACTATCAAAAAGTTCCACAATTTTAGCCGATAAGTCTATTTGTGAAGAAGCATAATATATACCAGGTTGATTTTTTTCCAAAATTAAATCGTATTTTTCTCTTTGAACAAAATCTTTTAAAACATTTTCTAGCTCCTTAAAAACCGGATCTAACATTTTTTTTTCGTATTCCTGCATTTCGTATTGTGAATCTTCTTGAAGGGTTCTAAGTTCTCTTAACATCCTTTGATATTCATTTTGTTTTTTTTCTCTCATTTCTTGTGACCAAAGAGTACTCTTTTTCTCAATTTCTTCTCTTAAAGCTTCTACTTCCTTAGCTTTAGCTTCTAACTTAGTTGAAAGTTCGCTATATTTTTTTTGCAATTGTTCCATTACTTCTTGGCCATACTTAGAGTTGTTAATAACTCTTTTTATGTCTATAACTCCAATTTTAATAGACACAGAAGAAGTTTCAGCTCTCAGTTGAAAGGTTATAAAAAGAACAAACAAAACTAAAAATATACCAAATAATTTAAGTTGTTTAAAAATTTCCATAAGAACCTCCTCCTTTTATTTAATTATTACAAAATCAACCCTTCTATTTAGAGCCCAACATTCTTCATTACTTTCCTTACAAAGAGGTTTTTCTTCTCCAAAACTTATAGTTAAAATACGAGATTCCTCCACCCCTAGTCTTGTTAAAACCTTTTTTACCTCTAAAGCTCTTTTACTTCCTAAAGCCATGTTGTATTCATTTGTCCCTCTTTCATCACAGTTTCCCTGAAGTTCTACTTTAATTTCTGGATAAGCTAAAAGATATTGAGCATTTTTTTTAATTCTTTCCCACATGTCATCTCTTATGTTAAAAGCATCAAAATCAAAAAAAATAGCTAAAAGAGGCGCAGTTCCTCTTCCAAATTTTTTCAAGTAGTCAAGGTCTTTTTTTTCTTCTTCCTTTTCAGAACTTAAAATATCTGAAAGTTCAGCAGGCGTTCCTACAGATTCTTTATTCTCAATTTCTTTAGACTTTTCTACTGTAGTTTGATTATAAATTGGAAGAAAACTTATAGGAGGAACTTCCTTCTTAGCACATCCCGAAAAAAAGATCAGTGAAATTATTATAATTCCTATAAAATAATGCATAAATCCCTCCACAAATATTTTTTTATACTATGCAAAACATTTCTATTTTGCTAAGTTTATAATTCTTAGCAAAAAAGAACAACTTTATCTCTCTCGGACTTCATAACTTACAATGAAATCTATTGCTCCTTTACTTAAATCATAATAAGGTGGTTAGGCTCTTTTCTCGTAAACACGACTTTTCTAGCTATATCCAGTTAGATCAAGTTCTAATAAAAATTCCCCTATCAAAAATTCTAATAAATTTTTAATATAATTGGTTATTAAATAAAGTAAAGTAAGCTCTTCATTAATATATTGCGTAACAATAGCGTAATCTTTTTGAGAAAGCTTATCTAAAATTCTTTTACAGAAAAACTCTCTACATAAATATGGTCTTGCAAATATTTTACATCCTAAAGGGCCTACAAAAAAGCATCTTCCTGGTACTTCTCGTTCTTCAGGAATGTCTTTTTTTAAAAACATATTTAAAAGCAAGATAGTTATAGTAGCTTCATTTTCTAAACCTACTTTACAACAACCCTTGTTTTCGAGTACAGTACAAATATAACATTCTTCAAAAGTTCCTTTTTCACCCATAATTTGGTTAGATTTTAAAACAGAAAACTCGTACTTTTTAAGTAAACTTAAAAATTTGTCATCTTTATAAAAAACTTCTTGCCAATTGTTATACATATCTTTTGCTATTTCTATTTTTTTTAAGATTAATTCTGTAGGATTAAGGTCTAATCTTTTAAAAAACTGTAAACGTGAAACCATAACTTTATTATAATATTTTTTAAAAATCTTTAAAAGAAAATAGTAAATTTAAAAATTTTAGAAATTCGTAAAAAAGACGATAGGTTAGGATTGTTGCGTTTTTAAGATATAGAAATTTTTTGTAAAAAAAATGTTTAAAGTTAAGTTTAAAAAAATTTTAAAATTATTGTTCAAAACTTTGAAAGTTTTAAACATATTTTTTAAATGTAAAAAATAAGAAAAATTAGCTTTAAAAATTTTAATTAGGTCTGACATTCTGTGGACCTATACATGTTGTTGAAAAAAAGAAAAGATAGATTAAAATTTTTATTAAAAATGGAGGTCGTAGCTCAAGGGTAGAGCACCGGGCTGTGGCCCCGGGTGTTGCGGGTTCGAATCCCGTCGGCCTCCCCAGGAGTCAATTATGAGTATCAATAAAGTATTCCTTATTGGAAGATTAGGAGCTGATCCAGAAATTAGATATACTTTGGATGGTAAACCAGTGGCGGTTTTTAGAATTGCTACTAACGAAGTAATTATTAAAAATGGAGAAAAAGAGGTTTTAACTGAATGGCATAGAATAGTAGCTTTTGGAAGACTAGCAGAAATTTGTGGAGAATATTTAAATAAAGGTGCTAGAGTTTATGTAGAAGGAAGATTAAGAACACGAAAGTTTGAAGATAAACAAGGAAATATAAAATATGTAACCGAAATTGTAGCTCAAAATTTACAGATTCTTGACAGAAAGACTTTCTCTTCAGGATCCTCTTCTACTAAAGAACTTCCTACCTTTCCTCAAGTAGAAGAAGAAAATCTTATAGATGAAGAAGATTTGCCTTTTTAAAAGCTTTTTTCTTTTTTTATTATTCTCAGTTATTTTCTACCTGTTCTTTTTTAAATCCTTTTCTTTAAAAGGGGAACTTTGTCAAAAAAATTGTTCTTCTCCAAACTATGGAGACGCTTTGGTTATAGGAACAGTAGCAGATGCTAGTATTTTAATACCTATGATAGCTACAGACTTAATCAGCCACACTATAAGTAGTCACATTTTTCTTGGGGTTGTAAAATATGGACCAGATTTAAAAATAGTAGGAGACTTGGCGGAAAGATTTGAAATTTCACCTGATCAAAAAACAATTACTTTTTATCTTAAGAAAGGGGTTAAGTGGGAAGATGGAAAAGAAGTAACTGCAGAAGATATATTTTTTGGATATAAACTTATAACTTCACAACAAGTTCCATCACCATATGTTAGTGATTTTTTAGAAGTAAAAGAATTTAAAATAATTACTCCTTATATTTTTAAAGTAACTTACCATAAACCATTTGCTTTAGCTGTTTCTTCTTGGAGTAATTTAGTAGTCCTTCCTAAACACATTTTAGAGGGTAAAAGTTTAGATTACTTAAAAAATACTTTTGGTAGGAAACCTGTAGGTAACGGACCTTTTGTTTTAGAAAGGTGGAAAACTCAACAAGAAATAGTTCTAAAGTATAATCTACTTTACTACCAAGGGAGACCTTATCTTAATTATTTAATTTATAGAATTATACCTGATCCTTCAACTCTTTTTATGGAATTAAAATCTGGAGGAGTAGATAGAATTTCTCTTACCCCTCTTCAGTATTTTAAGCTTAAAAAAGAATTGTCTCAGGAGTTTGAAGTTTATAAATACCCTTCTTTTTCTTTTACTTATATTGGGTATAATCTAAACCATCCTCTTTTTAAAGACAAAAGAGTTAGAAAAGCTCTTTGCTATGCTATTGATAAACAAGAAATAGTAAAAGGAGCACTCTTAGGAGAAGGGATTCCTGCTTACGGGCCTTATAAACCAGATACCTGGTTTTATAATAAGAAAATTGAACAAACCTGTAAATACGATCCACAAAAGGCTTTAGAACTTTTAAAAGAAGCTGGATTTGACTTGAACAAAAAAGGGTGGCTTGAAAGAAACGGAAAACCTTTTGAGTTTACTTTACTTGTTAACCAAGGAAATCTTTCTAGACTGCTAGCAGCACAAATAATTCAAAGACAACTTTATAAAGTGGGCATTAAAGTTAATATCAGAGTATTAGAATGGACTACACTTATTCATCAATTTATTGATACTCGTAGATTTGAAGCAGTAATACTTGGATGGGCAACTGGACCTGACCCAGACCTTTACGACATTTTTCATTCCTCTAAAATAAAACCTCCAGGATTGAATTTTGTAAGCTATTCTAATCCAACTTTAGATAAGCTTTTAGAAAAAGGAAGACATACCTTAGATCAGGAAAAAAGAAAAAAGATTTACTTTAAAATTCAAGAAATACTAGTGGAAGATCAACCTTATACTTTTCTTTATATTCCAATAAACTTAGAAGCTATACACAAAAGATTTCAAGGTATAAAACCAGCACCTATAGGTATTAGCTATAATATAGAAAAATGGTGGGTTCCTAAAGTAAAACAAAAATATCTTTTTCCTTAGAATATTTTTATAATACTTCCAATAAGATAAAAAAGTAGTTTTTTCATTTTTAAATTTTTTATTATATGCACTTGTATTTTTTAAACGCGGAATTCTTGTTATCTAAGCTTATTTTCAAAAATTATAAAGATTTATTAGTTTTTTTAAATTTTTGAAACTTTTTTATAAAAATTCTTTATTTGACATCAAATTTTTAAAGATTAAATAAGTAAAGAAAATAGGGAGGACTGGAAAATGATAAGAAATTGGTTTGCTACTCGCTGGGGGATAATTGTAGTGGGTATTTTGATTGGCGTTATTAGTCCTTTACTGCAGAAAGCGGGTAATCCTCCTAATATGGGAATTTGTGTAGCTTGTATGGAAAGAGATATTGCAGGGGCTTTAGGACTTCATAGAGTTGAAGTGGTTCAGTATATGAGACCTGAAATTCTAGGATTTGTTTTAGGAGCTTTTGTGTCTGCCCTGATTTTTAAGGAATTTCGTCCTAGAGGTGGTTCGGCTTCTTTTGTACGTTTTATTTTAGGTGTTTTTGCTATGATAGGAGCTTTAGTATTTTTGGGATGTCCTTGGAGAACTCTTTTAAGGCTTGCAGGGGGCGACTTTAATGCTATTTTTGGTTTAGCTGGACTTATAGTAGGAGTGGGAATAGGAACTATATTTTTTAAGATAGGATATTCTCTGGGGAGGACTCAAAATTTGGCTTCTCCCCTTTTAGGAGTAAGTTTCCCAGTTTTAATATTAGGACTTTTAATTATTTTTCTTTTTGATCCCCAACCTGAAGGGCAAGCTCGTGGTAAAATTCTTTTTTATAGTCTTCAAGGTCCAGGAGCTATGCATGCTCCTTTGGAAATTTCATTGTTAGCTGGTTTATTTATAGGATTTTTAGCTCAAAGAAGCAGATTTTGCACTATGGGTGCTTTCAGAGACCTCATTCTTTTTAGGCAATTTCATCTATTTTTAGGAGTTTTAGCTTTTGCAATAACAGCTTTTATAGTAAACCTTATTTTAGGTCAATTTAAACCTGGATTTGAAAATCAGCCTATTGCTCACACTATGCAAGTCTGGAATTTTTTAGGTATGGTTCTAGCAGGACTTGCTTTTGCTTTAGCAGGAGGATGCCCTGGCAGACAACTAATTCTTTCTGGAGAGGGAGATATGGATGCAGCTATTTTTGTAGTAGGAATGATTGTAGGAGCTGCTATTTCTCATAATTTTGGACTAGCAAGTTCACCAAAAGGTGTAGGACCTTATGGACCAATTGCTGTGATAATTGGCTTAATGGTTTGTGTAATTATTGGAATATTAGGAAGGTATAAGAAGATTTAAAAAATGGAGGTTTTTAATATGAGAGAAATAGTGGATGCTAGAGGACTTTCTTGTCCGGAACCTGTTATCCTTACTCTTTCGGCTATCAAGAGACTTGAAAAGGGAGAAATAGAAATCTTAGTAGACACCGACACTTCTAAGGAAAATGTTATAAGGGCTTCTAGTTCTATGGGATGGATAGTTTTGGAGATAAAAAAAGAAAATTCTGGATATCGCATCTTAATTAAAAAGGATTAAAAATGAAATTTCTGGAAAAAGTTAAAAATATCTTTAACGACTTTAAAAAAGAAAAAAAATATTCTTTAGATAAAATGCTTTTGATTTTTGAAAATACTTCCGAAGTAATAAAAGCTGAAAAAGTTTTAAAGGAAAACGGGTTTAAAATTAAGGTGGTAGGACCTCCTTCTTCAGTAAGAAAAGGGTGCGATTTAGCTATAGAGGTTTTTCTTATTGAGATTCTTAGAATCTTGGAAGTTTTAAAGAAATTTAATCTTGTGCCTTTGGAATGTTTACCTTTAAGTGATGAAACTTTAAAACCTGTAGACATCTTTCAGGTAAAAAATCTTGGAGAATATCTTATGGTTAGAGCGGCTAATATGAAAATTACAATTCATAAAAAAACTTTAAAAATTGTTAATATTTCAGGAGGAGGATGTCCAGATGTTCCTTACTTGGCTGCTAAGCTTATAGGTTGTTTTCTTAATCATTGCCCAGAGCCTAAAGACTTAGGATATACCCTTTGTGGATATGCTCTTCATTTGGCTTATGAAAAAGCTAAAGAACTTTTATGCTCGGAATAGTAGGCACAGTCCCTGAGGAAAAATTCCCTCTCATTTTTTCTTCAGTTAATCTAAAAGAAAATAACTATCTTGAGGTAAATAAAAAAGAAATTTTAATAGAAAGAGGAACTCCAGCTTTAATTGCTTCAGCATGTAAAGTTTTAGAATTTTTTAAAAAAGAAAGTCCACAAGCTTATTTAGTTGGAGATACAGGAAAAGGAGAAGGGAGTAGAAAGCTTTATTCTTTTCTAACTGAAGACCTACCTAAACGAAGTTTTAAAGTTTTAACTTTTCATTATCTTTTACCTGAAGTAGATTCTTGTAGTAAAATAATTTTTACTCTAGAGGAACTCCCTTTTAAACCTTTTCTTATAGCAGATGCTGGTTTTATGTATGCTGTTAAAATGACAGGATATGCAAGATTTTTTGATTTATTCACTCCTGATCCAGGAGAACTTGCCTTTTTAGCAGATGAAAAAGCACCTCATCCTTTTTATACTCGTGGATTTCTACTTCAAGAAGAAAACCAAGTGGAAAAGTTGATAGAAAGAGCTTATTACTACAATAATATTCCTAAATATCTTTTAGTTAAAGGTAAAAAAGACTATATAGTAGTTGACGGAAAAATAAAAGAAGTAGTAGAAGAGCCTTTTGTTGAAGTTTTAGAAGCTATAGGAGGAACGGGTGACACTTTAACAGGTATAGTTTCAGCCTTAATTTTGTGTGGTTTTGAACCTGTTGAAGCTTGTTTTTTGGCCTCCAAAACTAATCGTTTATCTGGACATTTAGCCAATCCAACTCCTGCAACTTCTGTAAAAGAAATAATTCCTTATATTCCTCAAGCTTTGGAAATTCTTCTAGCTAATTTTCGTAAAACTAATCTTACTTTTTGAAAATAAAAGAAATTTTTTTTACATTAAGTTCCGTTGGTTTTTAGAAAATAATACAGAAAGTCTTATCCAAGAGTTGACAAAGGTAGAGAAGCTCTAACAGGAGTCTTAAAGAAAGGTTTTATAGACTATAGGGAAGATGAGCTAAAAGAGGACATAAAGGGATTTAACCGAGAGCTTATGGAGTATTTGATCTGGTATAATACGGAGAGGGTTCATTCAGGCATAGGGAAAAGCTCCTTTGGGGTATTTTTGTGATAAGTTTTTAAAAAATTCAGCCGAGGCTAAAATCATATGGACGTATACAAATGCTTGACAAAACTAAGTTTATTTGGTACATTTTAAAAAAAGTTTAAAAAGTTGGGCGGATAGCTCAGGGGGAGAGCATCGGCCTTACAAGCCGGGGGTCAGAGGTTCAAATCCTCTTCCGCCCATTTTTCAATTTTTAAAAATTGTTTTTTAGTTTCTTGACTTCTTTAAAATTTAAAATATAATAATTTTTAGTTTGGGGCTGTAGCTCAGCACGGTTAGAGCGCCTGCCTGTCACGCAGGAGGCCGCGGGTTCAAGTCCCGTCAGCCCCGCCATTTTTTTAATGGCTACCAATTTTTCTTTTTCTTTTAAAAAGTTTTTTCTTTTTTTACTTTACCCATCTTCCTTAATTTTTATATTTTTGTTGATCGTCTCAATTTATGTAGTTTTAGGCAAAAGAAGAGAGCGAAGAAGGTTTCTACTTTTCATAGCTGTCTTTTTATACTATATTTCTTCAACTCCTTTTTTTCCTTATTTACTTTTTAAATATTTAGAAATGGAATATCAAGTTCCTTCTTTAGAAAAAATTCAGTCTGCTAAATACTTGATAGTACTAAATGGTAAAGTTTATACTCATAAAGGGCTTTCCTTAGAGGAAAGATTTAGTAGAGAAACCTTTATTAGAGTTTTAAAAGCTATAGAAATAAAAAGGCAATTTCCTCAAAAAGAATTAATAGTTTTAGGAGGTGCATCTGATAAAGAAAGTATTTCTTCTTATTTGCAAAATTTGGCTTATAAGTGGGGAGTAGAATTAAAAGTTATAGAAGAACCTAAAGATACTTTGGAAAGTGTAAAATATTTAAAAACTTTGTTTTCCAATTCTAATGAATCTTTTATCATTTTTACCTCAGCTTATCATATTCCGCGGACGGCTTATATTTTTGAAAAAGAAGGATTAACTCCTATTTTTTATCCAACAAATTATAATTATAAATTATGCAAACCGAGTTTTAGTATTTGGAGTTTTATTCCTGACGACTTATACATTAATTTTACCAATATGGCTGTTCACGAATATTTGGGTTTAGCTTTTTATAAAGTAAAATATTTCTTAAGGAGATTTCTATGAAAGAAAGATTATTAAAAAAAATTATTGACCTAGAAGCAGAGCATTTTTCGGTTTTAAAAACTTTTTTGGAAAAAGAAAGTGAAAATATTATAAATGTGGTTTTTCTTTGTAAAGAAGTAATTCTTAAAGGTGGAAAGCTTCTTATTTTTGGGAATGGAGGGAGTGCGGCAGATGCCCAGCATTTGGCAGCGGAATTAGTTAATCGTTTCAAAAAAGAAAGACATCCTTTACCAGCCATAGCTTTAACTACAGATACTTCTACGCTTACTGCTATAGCTAACGATTACGATTTTTCTGAAGTTTTTGCAAAACAACTTCAAGCTCTTGGGAAGAAAGGAGACCTTGCTTTAGCTATAAGTACCAGTGGTAAGTCTTCTAATGTAATAAAAGGTTTAAAAGTAGCCAAAGCTATGGAACTCTACACAGTAGGACTGGGAGGAGGAGACGGTGGTTTGATGAAAGAATATTGTGATTACTTAATTTTAGTACCTTCCTTTAATACTCCTCGTATTCAAGAAGGACATTTACTTTTTTTACATATTTTTTCTGAACTTTTAGAAGATCTTTTGTTTTTGTAATTTCTTATTATGCTTTTAGCCTTAGAAACTTCGTGTGACGAAACCGGGGTAGCTTTATTTTCTGAAGAAGGTTTTTTAATTAAACATTTTCTTTACTCTCAAGTAGCAATTCATTCTCCTTTTGGGGGAATTGTTCCAGAAATAGCTTCTCGTAAGCAATTAGAGGTGTTACCTTCTTTGGTTAGGAAGCTTTTAAGAGAAACTTATACTTCTTTAGATAAAATTAAAGCAATAGCAGTAACTTTTGGTCCAGGTCTTATTGGTTCACTTTTGGTAGGTGTTTCTTTTGCTAAAGCCTTAAGCTGGTCTTTGAAAGTTCCTCTTATAAAAGTTGATCACCTGGAAGCTCATTTAAGAAGTATTTTTTTAGAAAAAGAAGTTGAGTTCCCTTACATAGGTCTTTTAGTATCCGGAGGTCACACGGCTTTATTTTTAGTAACTTCTTGGGAAGAATATTACCTTTTAGGTCATACTAGAGACGATGCAGCAGGAGAGGCTTTTGATAAGATAGCCAAACTTTTAGGGCTTGGATATCCAGGAGGTCCTTTTATAAGTTTTTGGGCTAAAAAAGGCAACAGGAAAGCTATATTTTTCCCTCGCCCTATGTTAGAAGATCCTAATTACGATTTTAGTTTTTCTGGACTTAAAACTGCAGTAGTAAACTTTGTAAAAAATAACTCTTCTTTTAAGTTAGAAGATATTTGCGCAAGTTTTGAAGAAGCAATAGTAGAGGTATTGGTTGAAAAAAGCTTAAAAGCTTCCAAAGAACTAAAAATTCCACGAATAGTAGTTTCTGGAGGGGTAGCTTCTAATTTTCGTTTAAGGGAGTTTTTTTTTCAAAGAGCTAAGGAAGAAGGTATAGAAGTATTTTTTCCATCACCTGAATTTTGCACTGATAATGCTGCTATGGTAGGTATTGTAGGATGGAAAAAATGGCAGAAAAAAGAACTAGCCTCTTTAGAAGATGAACCTTATGCTAGAGCTTTTTAATTCTTCTTTTAATTCTTCTTTTAATTCTTCTTTTAATTCTTCTTTTAATTCTTCTTTTAATTCTTCTTTTAATTCTTCTTTTATACCTAATTCTTTTATCTTTTTCTGCAAATAGGCTCTCTCTAAACCTATTTCTTTAGCTGTCTGAGAAATATTTCCTTTAAATTCTAAAAGTTTTCTTTTCAAAAATTCTCTTTCAAAAAGCCATTTAGCTGTTTTATAATCTTTTTCTTGAAACCAGGGTTCAGAAATGCCCTTATAAAAATTACCCTCTATTAAATTCTTAAAGTCTGAAGGTAGGTCTTCGTATCCTATTTCTGTGTCTGAAGAAATGATAACTAGTCTTTCAATAAAATTTTTGAGCTCTCTTACATTTCCAGGCCAATCATACTTCATTAAAGCTGAAATAACTTCTTTCTTGAGTTTTTTTCTTCCGAGTCCGGTTTTTAAAGACAATTCCTCTAAAAACTCTTCTACTAAAATAGGGATGTCTTCTTTTCTTTCTCTAAGAGGAGGAATGTAGATAGGGAAAACATTTAATCGATAAAAGAGGTCTTCTCTAAAATTTCCTTTCTTAATCTCTTCTTGAAGATTTTTATTAGTAGCTCCTATTATTCTTACATCAACTTCAATAGATTTGATACCTCCCAGTCTTTCTATTTTTTTTTCTTGGAGAACTCTTAAAACTTTAGCTTGAGCAGAAAGACTCATGTCTCCTACTTCATCCAAAAAAATAGTTCCTCCATGAGCTTGCTCAAATTTACCTTTTTTAGAAGTTTGTGCCCCTGTAAAAGCTCCTTTTTCGTATCCAAAAAGTTCAGCTTCAATAAGAGTGTCTGGAATTCCTGCACAATTAATTTCTACAAAAGGTCCGTTAGCTCTTGGGGAATAAAAATGAATAAGTTTAGCCACTAGTTCTTTCCCTACCCCAGATTCTCCAAATATTAAAACTGTAGTATCTGTAGGGGCTGCTTTAAGAATAAGTTCTCTTACCTTTTTTATAGCAGAAGAAACTCCAGAAAGTTTAATTTTGCCAAAAATACTTTCTTTTAATCTTCTATTTTCTTCTTCTAGACTAACTAATTTTAAAGCGTTTTCTAAGGTAATTAAAATTCTCTCATAAGATAAAGGTTTTTCTATAAAGTCAAAAGCTCCCATTTTTATAGCTTTTACTGCAGTTTCAATAGTGCCATGTCCAGAAATGATAATAACTGAAATATGAGGAAACTGAGTTTTTATTTCTTTTAATAACTCAAAACCATCTACATCTTTTAGCCATAGGTCTAAAAAAACAACTTGAGGAGGATTTAAATAAAGTGGGTTTAACAGCCAAATATTATCATATGGATGTCACAGACGAGGAAGAAATTGAGAGAGCTTTTAGACACATAGTCTCAGATTTAGGCTTGATACAAGGTCTAGTTAATGCCGCAGGTATTGCTGATCCAAAATTTGATACAAAGCCGATTCACGAGGGTCGATTAGATGTGTGGGAGAGAGTGATCCGTGTAAATCTCTTTGGTGTTCTCTTATGTAGTAAGCATGCTCTGCCATATATGATCAAGGCGGGTAAAGGATCAATAGTTAACATATCATCATTGGCGGCGCTTACAGCTTTGCCAGGCGTAGGGTATACTGCTAGCAAAGGAGCTGTGTTATCTGTTACTAGACTATGCGCTATGGATTACGCAAAGTATAACATAAGGGTTAATTCTATAAGCCCAGGGTTTATTGATACGCCCCTACTCCAATCAATCTGGAGGGAAATGCCTGAACATGCAAAAGAATTATTAAAGTCCGTTCCCTTAGGCAGATTAGGTAAACCAGAAGAAATAGTCTCACTTATAACGTTTCTCTTGTCTGACGAAGCATCATATATAACTGGAGTAAATATAATTATTGATGGAGGCTATATAGTCCATTAAAGAAGATAAGTTATATTGACATATAATCGGTTCAATTACATTTTTTAGTAATTTTCCGCCGCTTTTCTCGCCATTTTGGGATAGCTTCTGGGTTCACCACATATTTAGGTACTTTGCCTCTCAGTATCTTTAAGCAGTTTTCTACAGCTAGTTTTTCACCTTTAATCAGCGACGTACTATTTCGACCTGCTATGTGCGGAGTTAATAGAACATTATCCATCTTCAGGAGAGGATTATCAACTGATATCGGTTCTTTCTCAACAACATCTAGAGCGGCACCCGCTATTATGCCACTTTTAAGAGCCTCTATGAGCGCCGTCTCATCTATAATCGCTCCTCTTGCAGTATTAATTATATAAGCAGTTTTCTTCATCATAGACAGCTCTTTCGTCCCAAT
>JAUQQL010000005.1 GCA_030578315.1 Thermodesulfobacteriota bacterium
TCCGATCTTAACTAAAGTAGTTAAAATTTTTATTGTAGTTGTTTTTCCAGCTCCGTTTGGTCCTATAAGCCCAAAAATTTCTCCCCTTTTTACAGAAAAAGAAATGTTTTCTAAGGCTATTTTTTTTTCATAAACTTTAGTTAATTTTTTAACTTCTATGACAAAATTATTCATTTTTGTTTTCCAATTTCACCTTTCTACTTTTGGAATTACTAAGTTTGCACCATTATACTTCACTATTTCAACTTCAACTTCGTAAACTTTTTTTAAGATTTCCTCCGTAATAACCTCTTCGGGATACCCGGTGTGTATTACTTGTCCTTTTTTAATTATTATTATTTTATCAGAAAAGAGACTTGCAAGATTAGGGTCATGGAGAGTTAAAACTGCAGTGAGTTTTCTTTTTTTTACAATTTGTTTGATTGTTTTTAAAATTAATAACTGATTTCTAAAATCAAGATGACTTGTAGGTTCATCTAAAATCATAACCGGGGCATCTTGAGTCAAGGCTCTGGCAATAAGAGTGAGTTGTCTTTCACCTCCACTTATTTTAGTATAAGGAATATCTTTTAAGTGAAAAATTTTAACTACTTCCAGAGCTTCTTCAGCTTTTTGGTAATCTTCTTTTTTAGGAGAAGAAAAAAGGCCGACATAACTTGCTCTTCCCATAAGAACTACTTCAAATACAGTGTAAGGAAAAGGAGGTTCGTGTTCTTGAGGCACTACTGAAAAAAATTTAGCTCTTTTTCTAAAAGAAAGTTGGTCTATTTTTTTTCCATTTATTAATATTTCTCCTTCATAGTTTTTCCAAATTCCGGTTATACATTTAAAAAGAGTACTTTTGCCTGCTCCATTAGGCCCCAGAATAGTAGTAATTTCTCCTGGATTTGCTGTTAAAGAAATTTTTTTTAAAATTTCTTTTTTTTGTGATTTATGTTTAAAACTTAAGTTTTTGACTTCAAGCAACTTACCTTCCCCAAACCTCTTTTCCTTCTTTTTTCATAAGGTAAATAAAAAATGGTGCGCCTGTAAGAGCAGTTATAATTCCAACTGGTATATCAAAAGTTGTTAATGTTCTTGATAAGGTATCTGCAATAATCATGAAAGTTCCTCCTCCACAAAGAGTTAAAGGTAAAAAAATTTTATGTTCAGGTCCTATAAGCATTCTTATAAGATGGGGAACCATAAGTCCTACCCATCCTATGATTCCACAGACGGAAGTTGCAGTTGCTACAGCCAAGGTTGAAAAAATAATAAAAAGTATTCTTTCTCTTTCCACATCTATTCCAAGCATTTTAGCTTCTTCTTCTCCCATACTAAGCACATTTAGTCTCCAGCGCATAACATACAAAGGTACTAAGCCTAACAAAATTCCAGGTAAAGACCATTTTAAAGTTTGCCAGTCTGTAAGACTAAAACTTCCCATAAGCCAGTAAATAATACTTTGAAGTTTATGTGGGTCAACTAGAAATTTAATAATAGACACAAGTGCTGTAAAAAAAGCAGAAACTATAACCCCGGACAGTACTAGAGAAAGTCTATTTACCTCTCCTTGGGCTTTAGCAATAAAACAAGCTAAAAATACAGCTAAAGTAGCAAAAATAAAAGCCATAACTTGAACAGGTAAAATTTCCAAAAAACCTATAGTTATAGCACAACCAAAAGCAGCTCCTGCTGAAATTCCAAGGATAAAAGGGTCAACAAGGGGATTTCTAAAAATAGCCTGAAGAGTTGCTCCAGCTCCTGAAAGAGAAGCCCCCACTAAAAAAGCCATCAATACTCTTGGAAGTCTTATTTCCCAGACAATGGCTTTTTCTGGAATATCTCCAAGCTCAAAAAGATGTAATGTTTCATTAAGCAAAATTTTTAAAACCAAAAAAGGTTCTATCTTATAAGCTCCCAGAAAAATAGATATCCAACCCATAAGAACCGGAGAAATTAAAATTATCAAGATTTTAATATTTTTCATATTTTTTTACTATATAATAAGATATTCCAAAAATTTTTTTATAAAAATTATTCACCTCTTTTTCAAAATTTATATCCTTAAAGTATTCAGGATAAGCTTTTATTGCCATGTAAAGAGCAATGGAAGCAAGTCTAGGAGACCAAGTAGACCAGTGGGGAAGTTTATAAACTTGTCTTTCTCTAACAGCTTTTACAAATCTCCATTGTAAGTTATTGTAAAGCCAATTCTCGTCATACCCTGCAGAACCCCATATAAAAATTATATCTGGATTCCACTTGATAATTTTTTCTATTGAAACTTCTGCATTTCTTGCATTTATCTCTTTAGCAACATTTAACCCTCCTATAAGCTCTATAATATCGTGAATAACTCCAAGTCTTCCTGATACAGTTGTAGGTTTGCCTCCTATATGGAGCACTTTCTTTCTTTTATCGTAAGGAATTTTTGAAATTTTAGAGTTTATAAGATTAAACATCCTATTCATTTCTTTAATAACTTCTTCTGCCCGTTTTTCCTTGCCAAAAAGTTTTCCATGAAGTCTAATCACTTCATAAAGTTCAGGTAAACTTTCAGGCCATATTGCTATAACTTTAATACCTCTTTTCTCAAGAAAATTTATAACCTCTGTGTTATAACTCCAAGTTATAACTACATCGGGATTCAGTTTTAAAATTGCTTCTACATTGACATTTATCCCAGTCCCAACTGTAGGTTTTATCTGCTTTAACTTACCAAAAACAAAAGCTCTGTAAAGACTACAATTTTTTTCAGCCCAGTCTGAAACCCCTACAACTTGATCCCAAAGGTTAAGAGCAGGAATAAGCTCATAAGTAATAACCACAATAGCTCTTTTAACAGGTACAGAAACACTTACCTTTCTTCCAAGTTTATCAGTAACTGTAATAACTGAAGTAAAACCATATTTAATTAACCCAAATAAAATTGTTAAAATTACTAAAATTTTATAGAAAGTTCTGTAAACCACGATGCTCCTGGTGCTTTATAATAATAGTAATAATCTCTATCAAAAATATTATCAAGCCATAAAGAAAAAGTGGTAAATTTATTTAATTGATAAGATATCCTTACATCAATCACAAAATATTCATCATAAGAACCGTAAACCTTTGATTTTTTATCTTTATTTTCATCATCTGAATACCATTTATCCATATACCTTCCTACTACATAAGCCGAAAATTTCCCTTTTTTTAGTTCTACTCCCGCATTTCCCATCCAAAGAGGAAGATAAGTAAGCCTTTTCCCGACAGTTGTTGGTTTTGCCTTATTTTCTAAAACCTTAGAATCTGTATAGGTAAGATTAGCAAAAAATTTTAAGCCGAAATCAAATTTTTGCTCAAAACCAGCTTCCCAACCTTTACTTTCAGCCTTTCCAACATTTATTAAATCTTGGTAAGTAGCATTCACTGTTTTTCTATAAATCAAGTTATCCATTTTGTTGTAAAAAATTGCAAAATTTACTTTCGCTCCCTTCCATAAGTCTTGAGTTACTCCTGCTTCGTAAGAGATTACTGTTTCTGGTTTTAATTCTGGGTTTCCTGCATAAGTTATACCTCTTGCAGAGGTCCAAGTTCTATATAATTCATAAATAGTAGGAGCTCTAAAAGCTTTTCCCACAGAACCTCTTACCGCAGTTTTTTCAAAAGGTTTATATACAATAGCAACTTTTGGATTAAAAGAAGATTCTGAATTCGAAGGATACTTTATAGGATAACCTTTACTTCCAACTTGGTTTACATACCCATCATAGGTTTTCCAAAAATCTTGTCTTGCTCCGACATAAAGGGTTAGATCAGGTCTTAACAAAATTTCATCTTGTATATAAAAAGCATAGGTTTGAGCTTTTCCTTTAGACTGATATTTTAAACTGACAGTAGACTCTTCATCTTTCCAGTTAGTTAAGTATTTCTCTTTAGTATTAGCATAGTCCCATCTATAAAAAGCTCCAAAAGTCAATAATTGATTATTAAAAATTGGAAGAGTAAATTGTAAATCAGCTGTAAAAGCTTTTTGAGGAGTATTACTTACATATCCACAATCTTCAGGCTTTGTTCCAGGTGCACATCCCCAAATTCTTGCCTTACTTCCTACAGTTACATACCAATCTTTTGTTGTATCAAAATAAGATACATTTAACTTTGTTTTAAGTTTTTTAAAAAATTCTGTTTCAAAAAAGGTTCCATAGATATTATTAACCCTTCCTCCAGAACCTGAAAGGTAAGAAACTTCGGAAGGATAATAAACAGGAAGTCCTGTTGTAGCATTAACTAAATAAGTATGTGGTTTGTCGTAATTATATTCATAACGATTTCTCATAAAGGTAAACCTGACCTTGGTTTTCTCACTAAAATCATATTGTGCCTTGATAGTTATTCCATCATCCCACCATCTGTTATCTCCCCCATTTCCAGTTATATAAGTTGGGTTTCCATATCTGTCATAACTTGGTTTTGCTCCTGTTATTCCTGTAGGAACTTTAGAAGAAGTTACAAAATCTGTAGGATAACCATTTGTGTCATGCCTTCCATAACTTATAAAAAAACTAAGATTTTTAACCTTATCTCCGTAGCTAAAATAAGCCCTTTTTAAATCATCCATGGCATCTCCTCTATCAAAAGAACTTCCATACCCAGTTTTTAAAACTACTTCTCTTTTTTCTGGCATTTTGGTAATAAAATTTACTACCCCTGCCATGGCATATCCACCATATAAAGAAGAAAAAGGTCCCTTAACAACTTCTATCTTTTCCAAATCTTCAGGGAAAAAACCTCCTAATTTAATATTTCCTACATAAGGAGTGTTTAAAACCGTTCCATCCATAAGAATTAAAGTTCTTTTTTGCTCCCCTAAACCTCTCAAAGTAATAAAAGACAGAGTATCCATTAACCCTTTACTTCTTCTTATCATAACTCCAGAAACATCGTTTAAAGCCTCATCAATAGTTTTTGGCTTTTTTACTTCTATTTTTTCTTTACTTACTACATTTACACTTGCAGGAGCCATTCTTACTTCAACTTCAGTTCTCGTTGCTGTAACGACAACTTCAGGAAGTTCTTTAGCCCTTTTAAATTCTTCAGCCTTAAGTAATTGAATAAACGCAAAAATTAATATTAATTGTAAAATAATATAACAAAATTTTTTCATAAAACCTCCTTTTTAAAATTTTTTAAAAAAATTATATAACATCAATTTGAAATTTGTAAAGATAATGTCATTAATTATCTTTAAAATTTTTGAATAGGTAAAAATCTTTATAAAATATTTAAAAAAATAAAAAAGATAAATATGTAAGATTAGCAATTGTTTAGGTTAATTTTTATTTTGCTTTTTTGTAATTTTTTATTTCTCTTTATCTTTTAAAGCTATTTTTTTAAAAAGTTTGAAAAATTTTAAAGTTAAAAGGTTCGAAGTTGTATTGGAGAAATGTTTTTTCGTTTACTTTGGTGATTATTTTTATGCTTTTTTTATGGTTACAAGCAGTTTAATCAATGCTTAGTCCTTACGATATAGTGTTCATTTTATGAGTTATTTTATTACGATATAGCCCGAAAAGCCCCCTCAAAGAGCCACAAATATAAAGAATAAGAAAAGTTTTCTAAATTGTGTTTACTTTTGCTTCTTAAAAAATTATCAGCAAGTTTGAATTTTTGATTTATCTAATTTTAATGCTCTATAAAGTTTTTTAAAAAATTTAGGTTTATCTATATAAGAGAGGCAGTTAGAACACAAATAGGCTCCTCTTCCAGGCTCTTTTTGGTTTTCATCTAAAAAGATGCAGGTTCCTTCTTTAAGACAAAAACGAATCAAAGCCTTTTTAGGAAATTTACTTTTGCAAAACACGCAGGTTCTTTCTGGAGTATGAAATTTTTTAGGCACTTAATTCTTTTTTTGCTTTTTCTAAAATTTTGTTAACTTCCTCTAACGGAAGTTTGGTAATTTCTGCAATTCTTTCAGATGGTGTTTCTATTAAGGTTTTTAGGTCTTTAATACTAGCTTCGTAGAGATAGCCTGCTATTTCGTCAGAAAGACCGGTGATTTTTATAAGTTTTAGAAATTCAGGTTCTTGTCTTCTTAAGTATTGAGTTTCGCTCAATATATCAATTTTCCATCCTACTAATTTAGAAGCCAGTCTTACATTTTCTCCTTTTTTTCCTATAGCTAAAGAGAGTTGATCATCAGGAACTACAACTTCTAAAGTTCTATTAGCTTCATCTACAATTACTTTACTGCACTCTGCAGGGGATAAAGCGTTGTATACGAATTTGGCAGGGTCTGGGTCCCAGGGTACTACATCTATTTTTTCGCCTTTTAATTCTTCTAAAATTATCCTAATTCTTGCTCCCCTTACTCCTACACAAGCTCCTACAGGATCTATGTTGGGATTGGTGGAATGTACTGCTATTTTAGTTCTTGAACCTGGTTCTCTAGCTATACTTACGATTTTAACCACTCCTTCTTGAATTTCTGGAACTTCTTTTTCCAAAAGTTTTTTAATAAAAGCTGGATGAGACCGAGAAACCCAAATTTGAGGTTCTCTTTGCCGATAAACTTCTATAATTAAAGCCTTTATTCTATCTCCTCTTCTGTAAGTTTCATTGGGAATAGTTTCTTCTTCTGGTAGTAAAGCTTCAGCTTTTCCTAAAGATAAAATAATACCTTTTTTATTAAAACGATGAACATATCCACTTACAATTTCTCCTAACTTATTTTTAAATTCTTCATAAATAATTTGTTTTTCTGCCAACTGTAATTTTTGAGAAAAAAGTTGTTTCACAATTTGAGCAGCAATTCTTCCTAAGTCAGTTAGCTCAATTTTTTCACCTATAATATCACCAATTCTTACATCGGGTGCTAATTTTTTAGCTTCCTCCAAAGAAATTTCGCTTTCTTTATACTTTACTTGGTCAACAACTTCTCTTAATCGATAAATTTCTATTTCTCCACTTTCTTCGTTATACTTAACTTCTAACTTGGCTTTTGAGCCTAATCTCTTTTTAGCTGCAGTTTTAATACCGTCTAAAAGAGCTTCCACTACTATTTCTTTAGAGAGACCTTTTTCTTTACTCAAAGTTTCTACAATTTTTTTTAGTTCTCGTTGCATTCTTAAGAACTCCAAAAATTTATTTAAAACTAATTTCAGGTTTCAAGTGAGCTTTTTTAATATTATCCAGCAAAATTTCTAAGTCCTTTTCTTCTACTCTTATCTTTACTAAGTTTTCCTTAACTCCTAAAAGAATCCCCGTAAAACTTTTTCTTCCAGAAATAGGATTTTTAAGGATAATTTTAACTTTTTCTCCTTTAAATCTTTCATAGTCTTCTTTTTTTACTAAAGCTCTTTCAATGCCTGGAGAAGAAACTTCTAAATTGTAAGAGTGATGAATTAAATTTTCTTTATCTAAAATTTTTCCTACAAGTTCACTTATTTTAGTACAGTCTCCAATAGTAACTCCTCCTGGTTTATCAATAAAAAGTCTAAGAACCCATCCAGTTCTTTCTCTTCTCCACTCCAAGTCTACCAATTCCATATTTTTTCGAAGGATAACGGGTTCTAAAAGAGTTTTTAATTTTTCTTTAAGGTTAATTTCAGCTGTCATAAAAAATAAAAAGAGCGGGCAACGGGATTCGAACCCGCGACCCCCAGCTTGGGAAGCTGGTGCTCTACCTCTGAGCTATGCCCGCTTTTTATGTTAAATTTTAAATTTAAATATAACATTATTCTAAAAAAATGACAAGGGAATTGTATAAGTACAAGATTTTAATTTACTTTTCTTAAAAAGAAAGGTAACTTAAGTAGGAAAAAAAATCCCCTCTTGGTAAAGTTCGGCTGAATCATTTTTGACTTTAAAATAAGCCTTTTTACCGATTATCAAAGGATAATTATTTTTTATATGTCCAAAAGGGAAGTCGTATCCAATAGGAATATTTTCGGGTAAAAATTCTCTCACACTTTCTAAAAATTCGAGAGGAGAAACCTTACCCAAGGAACCCAAAAAAAGTCCTTTTAAGTTCTCTTTCTTAATGACCAAAAAAAGCTGTAAAAAAGCCCTTTCTAATCTGTAGAGTTTTTCTTTAGTATCCTCTATAAAAAGAAGAAAAGGTTCTTCTAGATTAAAATAAGGGGTTCCACAAAGACTTGCTAAAGTAATTAAGTTTCCTCCTAGTAAAATTCCTTCTCCTTCTCCCTCTTGAAAAGCTTTTCCTTGAAGAAAATTATCTTTTCCCATAAATACTACCTTTTGAAGTGCATCAAGAGCAGTTTTGTTTAAGGTGGGAAGATTTACTACCATAGGAGCGTGAAATCCTAATTTTTTGAATTTTTTATAAAAGTAAAGATGTAAAACCGTAACGTCACTGAATCCTATTAAAAGAGGAAAAGGGCTTAGTATTTTAGAAGAAGTGTTGAAAAGTTCTTCCATATAAGGAATTAATTTAATAGCTCCAAAACCACCTCTAGTTGCCCATATATGTGAGAATTCTTCACTATTTAAAATTTCAAAAAGTAAGAAAGCCCTAAAAGCTGATGGTTCTGGAGAGAAGTCTACAAAGGACTTATAAGGTAATTTACAAGATCTTAATATTTTTAAAGCCTTTTGAAGAAGGGTAGGGGAAGGGGGGCTAGAAGGAGAAAAAAGAGCAATTTTTATCTTTTCTTCCATAAAAAATAAAGGCCTTCTAGAATAAGATAAGGTTCAATTTTTTCAATTTTTCTAGAAAAAGGTGCTATTAAATAAGCCAATCCTCCTGTAGCAATAATTTTTGGACAGGTATTCATTTCTTCTTCAAGCTTTTCAATAAGATAATCAGTAAGTCCTGTAAACCCAAAAATAAGACCGCTTTTCAAAGCTGAAATCGTATCTCTTCCTATAGCTTTTGAAGGTGGTATAGAGAGGTCTATTTTAGGAAGCTTAGCTGTTCTCTTAAATAAAGCTTCAGTTGCAATATAAATTCCAGGAGCAATGGCACCTCCTAAGTAAACTCCTTCTTTTGACACACAATCAAAAGTTATTGCAGTTCCAAAGTCTACTATAATAAGAGAAGTTCTATACTTTTCCCACCCGGCTAGAGCGTTAACCAATCTATCTGCCCCTGCTTCCAAAGGATATAAAAGTTGGGTAGGAATGTTTACTGTAGTTGCGTCAGCTACTAAAACTTCTTTTTCTAGCCACTTTTTACCTACTTCTTGCCAATATTTTAACAAAGGTGGAACTACACAAGAAATTGCAATACCTTCTAGATCTTTAAGCTTAAGCTCGAAAAGCTCTAAAAAGTTTTTAAGTAAAACTAGAAGTTCTTCAGAAGAGGCAGGAATTTGAGTTTTAAACCTAAAAAGGGCTCTAAGAAAACCGTTCTTTTCAAAAACTCCACAAACTGTAGAAGTGTTTCCAATATCAACAGTTAGAAGCATTTTCTATAAGCCAGCAAACCCAGCCATCTTTTTCTTTCCTCCAAATAACCTTACACGGGAAAGGAGTTAGAGCTTGTTTAAGTTCTTCTTCCATAGAAACCACAAAACCTGAAACTAAGTAATACTTAGAAGTCCAAAAAGAAGGAAGCCCAAAAAGGTCTAACAAAAGTCCTTTATAAAGATTCCCCAACACCAGTTCAACTTTAAAAGGAAGAAGTTTTTTGATATCACTTTCCACAACCTCTGCATGAAGCCTGTTTATGTAAAGATTGTGTTTAGTAACTTTTATACAGAGAGGGTTTATATCTACAGCCATAACCTTACTTCCTAGTTTACTCCAGAAAAGAGTTAATATTCCAGAACCACATCCGATATCTAGTACTGTTTGAGGTTGCCCAAAAGATTTAAAAAATTCCCAACTATTTTCTAACATAAGAGAAGTAGTAGGATGAGTTCCTTCTCCAAATACTACACTAGGATCAAAAACTATATCCCAAGTTCCCTCATACCAAAGTGGGGCTATCTTAAAAGGACCTACTTCAAAAGGTTTAGGGATTCTTTTTTCGTTCCATTCAGAATATTTAACTTTTTGTTTAATATCAAGTTCTAGATTGTAACATTTGATAAGCTCGTTCACTAGGTCATCTTTTTCTTTATGAAAAAACAGAACACCTATTCCATCTTCTTCCCAGTATCCAATTAAATCCTCTTCGTCAAATTCTCTTAAAGCAGGATGAGAATTTTTAAATCCATAAATATAAAGGTCTTCGTATTTTTTATAATTGCCCCTAAGCATTTTTAATATTTTTAATTTTAGTATTCTTTTAAAAAAACACAAGTTTTTAAGATACCTTCACTAAAATAAGGCTAAAAAAAGTATTGACACTATTTTTAATAAAGGTATAAAATTAAAAAAATTAGAAATTGTTGAAAAAATTAACTTTTGACAGATTTTAAAAATTGTCAAGGAGGTATTAAATGAGCTGTATTTTTTGTAAAATTATAAATAAAGAAATTCCTTCTAAAGTTGTTTATGAAGATGAAAAAATTATAGCCTTTGAAGATATTAATCCTCAAGCTCCTTGTCATATTTTGCTAGTGCCTAAAAACCACATTTCAACTCTTTTAGAGATAAAAGAAACAGATAAAGAACTTATTGGACATCTTTTTTTTGTAGCTAATCAAATTGCAAAAGATAGAGGTATTGCTGAAAGAGGTTTTAGAGTTGTCGTAAACTGTAATGAGGAAGGTGGACAAAAAATTTTTCATCTTCATTTTCATCTTTTAGGTGGTAGAAGACTTAGTGATGCTATGGGATAATTTTTCCATTTCTATTCTTGGGAAAAGAGGTTTACCTTTGGAAATAGTTGTTGAAGAAGAAAGAAGAGAAAAATTCCAGACCATATCCCAGGTTACGGAGTTTAAATTGATTCCAAGAGTTTTGAGTATAATTTGAGAAGTTTCTGGAGTTACAGGATAAAGAGCAATTGCAAAACTTTTAATTCCTTCTAAAAGAATTTTTAATACTGTACCTGCTTTTTCTTTAGCTCCTTTTTTAATTAATTCCCAAGGAGCCTTTCTGTCAATGTAAACATTAGCACTTCTTATAGCTTGCCATAGCCTTTCTAAAGCTCTATGAAATTGAAAATTTAAGAAATACTTTTCATAATCCTTTAAAGCTTTTTTAACGGTTTCAAGAAATTCTTCGTCTAAAGGACTTAAACTGCTTGCTTCAGGAATAGTTTTAAAATACTTTTCTACCAAGTTAAAACTTCTATAAATTAAATTGCCGTAATCGTTAGCTAAATCTGCATTTATTCTCTGAACAAAATTAGAAAAATTAAATTCCGCATCGTATCCGAAAGCCATTTCTCTTAAAAGAAAGTATCTTAACTGATCTTTTCCATACTTTTCAGAAATTTCTATTGGTTCGACTATGTTTCCTAGGGATTTTGACATTTTAAGTTTATTCACCAACCAATATCCATGAACCAAAAGTTTTTTATACATTGGTAATTCCATAGCTTTTAACATTATAGGCCAGTAAACTGCATGTGGTTTAAGTATGTCTTTAGCTATGAAATGATGAGCCTCTATCCACCAATCCTTCCACTTTGGGTTCTCTGGATAACCTATTCCTGTTAAATAATTAATTAAAGCGTCAAACCAAACATAAGTAACATAATCTCGATCAAAAGGAAGTTCAATTCCCCAAGAAAGTCTGCTTTTTGGTCTTGAAATACAAAGTGGAGGTAATTCCTCCTCAAGAAGGTTTAAAACCTCTTCTCTATAAAATTCAGGATAAATCACCTCATGGTGCAATAAGTAGTATTTCAACCAATTTCTATATTTTTCCAAATTAAAAAAATAATTTTTTTCCTTTACATAGATAGGAGCTACCTTGTGGTCTTGACATTGACCTTTTTCATCAAGTTCTTTAGAAGTTAAAAATCTTTCACATCCTATACAGTAGTATCCTTCATACTCATCTAAGTAGAATTCTCCCTTTTCGTAAAGTTTTTGAAGTAATGTCTGAACAACCTTTTTGTGAGATGAGGAAGTGGTTCTTATAAAATAATTATAAGATATTTTAAAATAATCCCAAGTTTTTTTAAAAGCTAAACTTATTTCATCTACCAACTCTTCTGGAGTTTTGTTCTTTTCTTTAGCAGTTTTTTGAATTTTATCTCCGTGTTCGTCTGTACCAGTTAAAAAAAATACTTGCCAACCCTTGAGTTTAAAAAATCTAGCTAAAACATCTACTACTATTGTTGTATAAGCATGTCCTAGGTGTGGATAAGCATTTACATAATAAATAGGAGTTGTAAGATAAATTTTCATAATCTAATCCTCCTCCAAAACCTTGAAAAACTCTTCTGTTTCTTTTTCAGAAATTAACTCCTCCTTCAAATGTTTTAACTTTTCCATAGGAAGTAATATAACTTCACCTTCTTTACTTTCTAAATAAACTATCCTTTGAAAAATGTTATATTTAATTAATCTGTAACTTTTTTCTTCTATTTTAATCTTGGTTCCTACCTTAGGGAAGCCTTCTAGAGCTTCTTTGTATAAGTCCTCTTCATAGGCAATACAGCAAAGTAATCTTCCACAGGGTCCTGAAATTTTGTTAGGGTCTAAAATAAGGCCCTGTTCTTTTGCCATTTTAATAGAAAGTGGAGCAAACTGGGTTAAAAATTTAGTACAACAAAACTCTTTTCCGCAATATCCTATACCTCCTATAAGGGTGGTCTCGTTTCTTACTCCTATCTGTCTCATTTCAATTCTCATTCTCAAAGCACGAGCTAGTTCCTTAACCAGTTGTCTAAAGTCAATTCTTCCTTCTGCAGTGTAGTAAAATATAATTTTGCTTCTATCAAAAAAGCAATCTACCCTTACTAGATTCATCTCCAGACCTAGTTCTTTGGTAAATTGCTTACAAAATTCCCAACCCTTTTCTTCAAGTTCTAGTTTTTTCTCAAATTCCTCTATTTCTTTAGCATTAGCTTTTCTTAAAACCACAGGTATGCCTTTTATAGATAAAGGCACTTTATAAGAAACTTCAGTTAAAATAAAAACCTCTTTTCTTCCTTCTGGAAGTTCAACTAACACATAAGTACCTCTAGGAAAAGGTTTTTTAAGTTTTAAAATCCTATCTGGATAGCCCTTTTTAAGAGTTCCCAGACTAAGCCAAGTTTCCTCCATTTTTTACCTTCTTTATCCTCCAATTGCTCTCATAGGCTTCAAGGTAAAATTTTTAAGTCCTTTTTCGGGCTTCTTTTTTAAAGCTAATTCAAAAATTTTTTTCAAAGAAGTTTTTCTTTCTCTTAAAGCAGATTTTAAATCTATTTCAAAATCTGAAAAAAGACAAGGTCTTAATCTTCCATCTGCAGTAATTCTCATTCTATTACAATTTTTACAAATGTGTTCGCTTAAGGGCGAAATTAGTCCTATTTTTCCTAAAGCTCCTTCCCATCTATAACTTTTAGCTGGACCTCCTCCTACTGAAATTACTGGTTCTAATTTCTTAAAACTTTCCAAGATTCTTTTTACTTCTGCTATATAAAACACCTTGCTTTCGTTCCATAAAGGATTTTTTCCAATGGGCATAAATTCTATAAATCTTACTTCTAAAGGTTTGTCTAGAGAAAGTTTTGCTAAATCAATTATCTCTTCGTCGTTAAAGCCTTTTATTACTACTACATTTATTTTTATAGGATTAAAACCTACCTCTAAAGCTTTTTCTATTCCCCTTAAAATTTTGTTCAATTCATCTTTACCTGTAAGTTTTTTAAATTTTTCTCTTTTTAAAGTATCTAAACTTATGTTAATTCTTTTTAAACCTGCAGCTTTAAGAATCAAAGCTTTTTCTTCTAAAAAATAACCATTAGTTGTTAAACTTAAATCCTCTATTCCTGCAATTTGTGATAATTTTTTAATAAGAACTTCTACATTTTTTCTTAAAAGTGGTTCTCCTCCAGTTAGTCTAATTCTTTTTACTCCAAGTTCTGAAGAAACTCTCGCTATTTCTTCAATTTCTTCAAAACTTAGAATCTCTTCTGAAGATAGCCACTTCCAAGGTTTTTTACTCTGACAGTAGATACAGTTAAAGTTACAACGATCAGTGATAGAAATTCTTAAGTATTCTATCCCTCTTCCGTAAGAGTCAACAAGCATTTAAGTTTCTTCCGATAAATTTCTCGTGCTTGATTAAAAGCCTCAATTATTTCAGGCTGTTTATAATCCGGATATGTCCACGGAAGTTCATTAAAACTCTTATTTTTGTATATCAAGGTTACTTCTGCAAAAATACTTTTCCCTAAATAAATTCTATGAGCATAATCCTTAAAAGTTGAAAGAACTACTTTAGCTAAACCTAAATATCCTGGATCTAGATTTACTGTTCTTGAACCTGAAAAAGGAGAAGCAGTTTTTCTTTCTATTTCATAACATTTGTATTTTAACTCTAAAAGATACTCAGGAGGTTTCAGTTTTTCAAAAAAGAAAATAGCCTTTTTTAAAGGTTCCCCCATTTCTTTGGCATAATAAGAAGTAAAAGCTGAAAATTCGTATTCAGGAGATTGATGGCAAATTTTTCCAAGATCATCTTCTAAAAGGGAAAAAAAAGAAGTAACAATCTTTAAGTCTTTAGCTGTAACAGCTAAAAAATAAAGACATGGAGGAGGAACTTTAGGATGAGCCATTTTTAAGCTTCTACTTCTTCCATTTTTATAGCAGAATTTACAAGCATTATAGGAACATCTTCTATAATAGGATAAAGAAGTTTACATTTTTTACAGTAAAATCCTTCTTTATTTTTTCTAAGATAGATTAAATCTCCCTTACATTTGGGGCAACCTAAGACTTTTAGGTATTCCTTTAATTTATTTTCGTTCATGTGTTTTTCTAGAAGTAAGGTCTTAATTTATTAGCTAATTCTTCGGGATAAACTGCACAAACTGGATCTTTAAGTAAGACCTGTACATAAAAAAAGTCTGTTGGATAATTAATACTGTTAAGATAGGTTCGGGCAACCATTCTGAAGTGGGCTGAAAAATACTTCTGTCCTTTAGGTCCGAAAAATAGCGAACCGTTAAAACTATACATTTCGTTGTCTCCGTAAAAAGTTAAAACCTTCTTGATTCCCTTAGTTAAGTCTTCCATGTGCTTCTCAGTAAAATCATCTAAAGTATAAACTTCGGGAAAAATACACATTATTTCTCCTAAGGTTCCTGAAGACACGAAAGAACAGATCCAGTGCCCGGAACCTAATTCTGCTATATATCTTTCTCCTAATTTTTTTTCCTCTTCTATTAAATCCATCCAGAAATTGGACTTATTTTCGTTGTAATAACTTTCAGAAGCTCTTAGTTCATCCATATACTGATTTCCAGGAGTTTTAGAAGCTAAGTATTGCTGATGGGGATGAACAATACTGCTTCCTGAAGGAGGCATATAGTTCCATCCCATAAGATAATAAGGAATTTCTGGATGTTTTTTTTGAACGATTTTTAAAAATTCTATTCCTAAAGAAATAGTATCTAAAATTTGTTTTTCAGTAAATTCGTTGACCTTTACTAAATGTGCATCGGTCATCACTATTACCGAGCTAAAAAGGTCGTAAGGGTAAAGATTGGAAAAAAGATAAGCCTCCCCTTTAGTCATCCTTCCTTCGGGTAAAATTTCAGGAGGAAACTTAGGAGTAAACTTATTTCTAGTTTCGGGACAAAAAGGACAAAAACCCCGAGTTTCAGGATTAATATAAAGGTCAAAATTTAGTTTTTGAGGAGTAATTCCTCCAAAATGACATAATCTACCGGTTCTTTTAGTAAGAGGGTCAATTCTTATTTCTATAGGACAGGCTGTTTTTTCAAAGTTTTTTCTAGGGTCCAAAATATAACTTTCTGCTTTTTCTTTAATAAATTTAATTTTTTTAGACATCTTAAAAACCCCCAATTTTAAAGTTTCTTAATTTTTAAGAAATTTTATACTACTCCCAGACTAAGTCAATAGAAGAAATTTAGGCTTTCGTTTTTTTCTTCCAAATGTTAGAATATTCAATATGAAAAATAGCCTTGTTTGGAGATTTTTATGGGAATTTGTAAAAAACTTTCGTAAAGATGAAATTTTACTTCAAGCACAAGGATTAACTTTAAATACTGTTCTCACTTTAATTCCCATCTTAGGTTTGGTGTTGTCCATAAGTAGTTTATTTATTAAAGAAGACGAATTAATTTATCGTTCCTTCATGTGGTTTGCTAATTATCTTACTCCTGAAGCCACTTCTAAAGCGATAGAAAAAATTTTAAAACTGGTTGAAAGGTTGCAAGAATTTCCTTTAGGAAAATTTAGTATTTTTGCTTACTTTTTTATGAGCCTAGGACTGTTTTTTCAATTAGAAAATGCTTTAAATAAAATATTTTTTACTACTAAAAAAAGAACTCTTTTACAGAGAATTGCTTTTTACTGGTTTTGCATAACTGTAACTCCTGTTATATTTTTAACACCTGTATTTTTATATACCTTTGCTAAAAAGTTCTCTTTACTCTTTTTTTTAATACTTCTTATTTTCTTTTTTTTTCTTATGTATATCTATTTTCCAAGTAGAAAAATTTCTAAAAAACCTGCTATAATAGGTGCTTCTTTTTCCGGAATTATATGGATACTTTCTTCTTTAGGGTATAACTGGTATGTTAAACATGCAATTTCTTACTCCAAAATTTATGGGTCACTTTCTGCTATTCCTCTCTTTTTAATTTGGGTTTTTATTAGTTGGTGTATTTTTTTAATTGGAGCAGAAATAAGCTCTCTTTTGGAGAAAAAAATTTGGAAGTATGTTGACCTTAAGCTACCCTACTCTTGGGCTAAAATTTATACTCTTTATCTTTTAGGAAAAGCCTTTTTTCAGGAAAAAGCAATAAATTTAGATATTTTAAGCAGTGAACTAAATTTAAATCCTTTAGTTTTAGAAAAATTACTAGAGGAACTTGAGAAGAAAAATTTAGTTTATCTTTTAGAAGACAAAATCCTTCTTGCTAAGCCTCCGGAAAAAATATGTCTTCTAGAAGTAATAGAATTGCAAAATCCTTCTGTTTTACCTCCTTGTTACGAAGCAGAAGAACTTTCTCAAAAATTAAAAAAACTTACTTTTCCCTTAGCTAAGGTATCGCTAAAAGACTTGTTTTAAAAAAAACTATTTTACATTTTTTGAGCTTTTCTCCAACCTTCAGCTTTAAGTTTATTTGCTCTGGCTATAGCCCATTCTTTAATAGCTTGAAAATATGCTTTAGGGTCTTCTTCAAGAAGTTTTATAATTTTAGCCTTTTCTCCCGCAATTTCTTTTAATTCCCCAGGATAAGTTTCTTTCCAAGTAGCGTATCCTTCGTCAAAAATAAATTCAGGAGTTACTATGTGAGGAGATATTCCTATCTTACTTGCTAAAAAAAACTTAGCTATTTCTATATCATACTCAATAATCCAGTCTTTGTCACGGATCATAGTTTCACTGTCAAAGTTCACCTCTTTACTACATTTTGGACAATATACTTTTATTATTACCTCAGGTGTTAAAATTCCGTCTCTTAAGTTCAAAGTTACATCCTCACTCCCACAAGAACACTTCATATTAATTTCTAAACACATTTTTAATACCTCCTTTTTTATTTTTTTTATTTAAAAATAATTTTAACTCAATAAAAACAATTGTTCAATAAAACAACTGTCTTTTTACTTAAAGGATTAACCTTATTGATAGTGTCAAGTTTTTAGTTCTCTCACAAAAATCGTTTCTTATATTTTCTTTTCTATTTATGTACAATTCTGTTATTTAAAAGAACCTGTTTTTTCTGGAAAAATTTGTAAAATATTTTTAAGAAGTGAGGTACTTTAAAAGAATTTCAGAAGTAGGTGTTTGGACCTTTAAAAATTCCTCTATTGGTCCTTGAAAAAGAAGATATCCTCCTTTTTCTCCTCCTTCTGGTCCAAGTTCAATTATCCAATCTGCATGTTTAATGAGTTCTAAGTTATGCTCAATAACTACTACAGTGTGTCCTTTTTCTATAAGACCTTGTAAGACTTTAACCAATTTTTCTACATCTTTTATGTGAAGTCCTGTAGTTGGTTCATCTAAAAGAAATAGAGTAGGACTTTGAGAAGTTTTAACAAATTCCTTTGCTAATTTTATTCTTTGAGCTTCTCCTCCAGAAAGTGTAGGACTTGGTTGACCTAAACTTAAATAATCAAGTCCTATATCACATACTACTTTAAGTTTTTTTTTGATAGAATCATAATTTTCAAAAAATTCCTGAGCAGATAAAAAGTCCATTTCTAGGATCTCAGCTATATTTTTTCCTTTTAAAGTTACCTCTAAAGTTTCAGGATTATATCTTTTTCCTTGACAGTATTCGCAAACTTGATAAACTTCTGGTAAAAACTTAATTTCTATCTTTACTGAACCCTGTCCTTTACAATATGAACATTGGCCCTCTGAAGTATTGAAAGAAAATCTACTTTCTTTATACCCTCTTTCTTTAGCTAAAAGAGTATTGGTAAAGGCTGACCTTATTTCTGTCCAGACATTTATGTAGGTGGCAGGTGTTGAACGAGGCGTATTTCCTATAGGGGAATGGTCAACCAAATAAACTCTTTTAATTTTTTCTTTACCTTCTACTTCTTGCCGATCTAAAAAAGAAATCTTGTCTTCTTTTAAGCTTTTATAGAGTACTTCGCATATTAAAGTAGACTTTCCAGAACCTGAAACTCCTACAACTACTGTCAAAGCTTGAAGAGGAATAGAAACTGTTAAGTTTTTAAGATTTCTCATCCGAACCTCTTTAAGGGTCAAGAAATTTTTAGGTTTCCTTTTTAAGCTTTCTATTTTTTTTCTCATTGGATTTTTAAGAGCTTTAGCAGTTTCTGAAGCCTCACACTTAAGAAGCTCTGAAGGAGGGCCTGCAAAGACTACCTTTCCCCCTCTTTTTCCTCCTCCTGGACCTAAGTCCACTACAAAATCACTAGCTAAAATAGTGTCTTCATCATGTTCTACTACTACCACGGTATTTCCTTTTTCTTTTAAATTTTTTAAAACCTCTATAAGTCTAGCATTATCTCTAGGATGGAGTCCAATAGTTGGTTCATCAAGAATGTAGGCTACTCCAGTAAGACTACTTCCAATTTCTGCCGCAATTCTTACTCGTTTAGCTTCCCCTGCTGAAAGGGTATCTGCAGATCTTGAAAGGGTTAAATAACCTACCCCTAAATTTATTAAACAATTAAGCCGTGAAAGAATTTCTGCGATCAATTCTTCCCCAAGAAGTTTTTCCTTTCCTTCAAGTTTTAAATTTTCTAGAAACTTTTTAGTTTCTTCTAAACTTAAATTACAAAGTTCTGGAAGAGAAATTCCGTTAATTTTATAAAAAAAGACCTCCTTTTTGTAACGAGAACCTTTACAGGAAGGACAAACCCTTTCTTCTATTCTTCCTAAACCTTGGCAAGTTGAACAAGCACCAATTTTGGAATTAAATGCAAAAAGTAGAGGGTCAGGCTCAGGAAGACTTATACCACATTTTATACAAGCTCTTTTTTGACTAAAAATATAATCTTTTTTTCCTGTGCAAAGTATCACTTCTCCTTTACCTTCTTTTAAAGCGCTAAAAAAAAGTTCTTCAAAGGTCCTTTTATTAGCTAAAGTACCTTCTCCTATAACAGCTTCAATTGTATGTTCTTTAAATCGAGAAAGTACTGGGAAAGGTGGTATTTTACAAAAAATTCCGTCAACTCTTATTTTTTTAATACCTTCTCTTAAAAGCCTTTCAAAAAGATTTTTATAGATGCCCTTACGATGTTTAACCAAGGGAGCTAAAAAAGTTAATAAAGTTTCTGAAGAAACTTCTTCGGATAAGAGTTTTTGAGCCAAGACTAAAAGCTCATCTTCAGAAGAGGGTCTTAACTCCTCTTCACAAACAGGGCAGAAAGACCTAGCTATTTTAGAATAAAGAAGCCTTAAATAAGGTAAAATTTCAGTAAGGGTACCAACTGTTGAACGGGGAGATAGTTCTCCAGAACGTTGTTCTAAAGCTACTGTAGGAGGAAGTCCAGAAATTAAATCATAGTCAATTTCCTTATAAAGTTTTATAAACTGTCTTAGATAGGTAGGAAGAGTTTCTAAAAATCTTCTTTGTCCTTCAGTAAAAAGTACATCAAAGGCTAAGGTTGATTTTCCTGAACCAGAAACTCCAGTAATAACTATAAATTTTCCTCTTGGGAGGTCTAAATCTATATTTTTCAAATTGTGCTGTCTTACTCCTCTAAACTTTATAAATGGTTCTTTATAAGAGTAAGAGGGCTTTTGAACCAGTTCCTTTAAATTTAGTCCTTTTAAGTAAGTTTTCAGGTATTTAGAGGTAAGTGTAGAAGTTTTGATAAACTCTTCTATTGGTCCTTGAAAAAGAAGATACCCTCCTTTTTCTCCTCCTTCTGGTCCAAGCTCAATTATCCAATCTGAGTAGAGAATAATTTCAGGATGATGTTCTACTATGACTACAGTGTGTCCATCATCTCTCAAAAACCTAAGAACCTGCAAAAGATTTTGAATATCTTTTAAGTGAAGTCCTATCGTAGGTTCATCTAAAAGAATTAAAGCCTTTTCAGTTTTTATGGAATTTAAAAATTCAGCTATTTTTAATCTCTGAGCCTCTCCTCCTGAAAGAGTAGAAAGAGGTTGTCCCAACTTTAAATATCCTAATCCCAGTTGTTTTAAGATACTTAAAGAAATTTTAATTTGGGTATGATTTTTAAAAAACTCATAGGCCGAATCTACAGTTAGTTCAAGTATTTCGGCAATGTTTTTATCTTTCCATTTAATTTCTAAAACTTCTTCTTTAAACCGGGTGCCTTTACAAACTTCACATGGAAAGACTAAGTCAGAAAGAAACTGCATTTCTACTATTTCAACCCCCAATCCTTTACATTCTGGACACTGAGCTATCTCAGAATTGAAAGAAAAAAAGTTCTCCGAATATCCATACTTTTTAGCCATATGAGTGCTTGCTAAAAGTTTTTTAATATAAGGATAAATTCCCATATAAGTTGCTACTACGGACCTTGGAGAGCGTGCTAAGGGTTCTTGGGTGAGAAGTAAAACCTGAGAAACAGTTTCAGACTTAGAGAGCTTTTCAGAAGCATAGCTATAAATTTCTTCTAAAAGAGTTGACTTTCCTGAACCAGAAACCCCAACTATGCAAGTTATCCGATGAAGAGGAATCTTAACTTCGATATTTTTGAGATTATGTTTTTTTACTTTAGAAAAAGTTAAAAACGAAACTTCTTTTAAAAAGAAGGTAGTAATTTCTCTTGGAGAAGAGACTTCTTTTAAAGCCTGAGCTGTTGGAGTTTTTAAGTTAAAAATTTCTCTTGGTGAACCTGCAAAAAGAAGATACCCTCCTTTTTCTCCTCCTTCTGGTCCCAGGTCTATCAGAAAATCTGCTGAAACAATAACTTCAGGGTCATGTTCTACTACCACAACTGTGTTATTTTGCGAAACAAGTTTTTTCATAAACTTTAAAATCTTTTGCGTATCAGTAGGATGAAGCCCTGCAGTAGGTTCATCAATAAGGTAAAGAGTTTCCACTAAGTTAGAAGATAAAGCCCTGGTAAGAAGACATCTACTAGCTTCTCCTCCTGAAAGAGTTTTGGCAGGACGGTTTAAAGTTAAATAAGAAAGACCTACCTCTTCTAAATAGGAAAGTCTTTTTCTAATTTCTTCAGCTAACCTTAACTCAACTTTAGAGAAATTACTTTTTAAAAACTCTTCTATCCACTTCTTGGCTGACTTTACCTCTAAAGAATAAAAATCTCCTATATTAATTTCGTTGATGTAAAAAATTAGAGCTTGAGGATTAAATCTAGTTCCTTTACAAACTGGACACACTTCTTCTCTTCTCAATTTAGAAAGAAGAATTCTAAAATGAGGTTTATATTTGTGAGTCTCAAGCCACTCCACTACTTCTTTTAATCCATACCATTTTCCCTCTCCATAAAAAATTTTATATTTAATTTCCTCAGGTAAGGTATAAAAGGGGGTTTCAAGGCTTATACTTTTGGTTTTTAAAAATTCAAAAAGATCCCACTTAACCTCTAACATCATTGGATAATCTAAAATAGGAATAGCTCCATTTTTAATGGATCTTTCTGGAAACTTAACTAGAGAGTTGAGATCAACTATTAAGAGAGTTCCAAAACCTTTGCACTCTGGACACGCTCCCTGAGAAGTATTAAAGGAAAAAAGATGGGCAGTTTTAGGCGGAACTTTAAAGCCACACTTAGGACATTCTGATAACTTGGTATACCAAGCTTCTTCTCCATAAAATGTTTTAACTTTTAAATGGGAACCAATTTTAAATGCAAGTTCAACACTAGATACAAGATTTAAGAATTCTTCTTCAGTTACTTTTAGTCTATGAAGAAGAAGATCAATTTCTTCAAAATCGAAGTTTTCTAATTCCTCTAGTTCACAAACTTTTCCATTTATAAAAGCCCTACTAAATCCAGCTGCCAAAAGCCCTTCTTTTAGATACTTGAATTCTTTTTTTACTTTTTGGGGAACAAGAAGATAAACCGGAATGTTTTTAAAGTGTGCTAAAATTTCTGTGGCTATGGTGTGTGGGTCTTTAACTTTAATAATTTGCTTACACACAGGACATTTTGGAAGACTTTTAAAATAATAAAGCATTTTAGTGAAATGACTGATTTCTGTAAGAGTAGCTACAGTTGAACGGGAGGTTTTTACATAGTTTCCTTGAGGAAAAGCTAAGGCAGGAGGAACATTAAAGATAGCTAAAGCTTTAGGTTTAGGAAGTCTTTCAAAATACTGTCTTACATAAGAGGAAAAGGTTTCCAAATACCTTCTTTGTCCTTCAGCATAAAGAGTTTCAAAAACTAAGCTAGACTTGCCTGCTCCAGAAACTCCTGTAACTACAATAAAGTGATAAAAAGGAATCTTAAGGTCAAAATTTTTAAGATTATTTTGATGAACTGAGTAAATTTCTAAAAACTTCACTTTAAAGAAGTTCTATTCACCCCGAATCTTTTCCATTCTTTCTTGAGCTCTTTTACAATCTATACATAAAGTAGCTTCAGGACGAGCAGTAAGTCTTTTTTCGTCAATTTCAGACCCACAAATTTCACAAATTCCATATGTTCCTTCTTCTATTTTTTGCAAAGCTTTTTCTATTTTTCTCAAAAGTTTTCTTTCTCGGTCTCTTAATCTTAATTCAAAAGTAAGGTTGCTTTCGCGAGAAGCTAAGTCTACTACATCAGGCATAGGTTCTGTACCTTCAATAAGTTCTTTTTTGGTTTCCAATGCTTCTTTTATTATTTGTTCTCGTCTTTCTAAGAGTAAATTTTTAAAAAATTCAAGTTTTTCTTTTTCCATAAAACCTCCTTTTTCTTCAAAATCTCCGCTTTTACCTCCTTTTTTGTAGACTAATCTAATTTTGTCAATCTTGATACCTTTGTGAAGGGACTTACACATGTCATAAACTGTAAGAGCTGCAATGGATACCGAAGTTAAGGCTTCCATTTCCACACCTGTTTGAGCTACCGCAGTAACTTCGGAAGTTATTTCAAGACTAAAATTTTCGGGAATGAACCTAAAAGATATGTCTACATGAGAAATAGGCAAAGGATGGCAGAGAGGAATAAGTTCTGAAGTTTTTTTGGCTGCTAAAATACCAGCTACTTTAGCACAAGCAAGGAAGTCCCCTTTAGGAATATTTTGGGAAAGAATTTGAGGATAAATTTCAGGAGGAAAAATTACTTCAGCTTTGGCTATAGCTTTTCTTTCAGTAACAGTTTTTGAAGAAACATCAACCATCTGTAAACTGCCGTTTTCTTTTAGATGAGAAAAAGAAGACATATTTACTTGTTAGCGAAACAATATTTTTTCCCAGAAACTTTCTTTCTTTTTTTTAGAACTTTTTAAAGAAGAATTTTTTTCTAAAGTTTGGTTAAAATTTTCTAACCCTTCTACTTGAGCCAGTTTTCTTAAAAGTTCCTCTCCTTCTTTACTTAATTTCTTAGGAAGTTCTACCTGAATTTTAAAAATTAAATCTCCCTTTTTTTGAGTCTTAGGGTCAAGAAGACCTTCTTCTTTTAAAACAATTTCGTCTCCTGGCTGAGTTCCTGGAGGAATTTTAACTTTTAAAATTTTACCAAAGTAGGGAATTTCTATTTCATCTCCTAAAATAGCCGAAATAAAACTAATTTTTAACTGAGCTAACACATGATTTTTTTCTCGATAAAAGTATTTGTGAGGACGGACTTTAATTCTAATATATAAATCTCCTGGTCTTCCTCCAAAAAGACCACTTTCTCCTTCTCCTTGAATTCTTAATATAGTTCCATCTTCTACCCCTGGAGGAATAATGATGTCTAATTCTTTTTTCTTCCAAACTCTTCCTGAACCATTACAATTTTTACACTTTGCTACATAAAGAGTACCTCTTCCTCTACAGTCAGGACATGTATAAGTTACTCTAAAAAAACCTTCGGAATAAGAAACTTTTCCTTTACCTCTACAGCTTTCACATAACTTAACTCCCCTTTCAAGATCGTATCCCAAACCTGAGCAAAATTCACAAGGTTCGTACTTTTCTATTTCTAGTTTAACTTTTTTCTCCTTAAAAAGATCTTCAAAATCAATTTCTAACTCATAAGAAAGGTCTGCTCCTGGCTGAGGCTTTCTTTCTTCTCTTTCTCCAAAAGGAAAGCCAAAAAATTCTTCAAACAGGTCTGAAAAAGTTTTGAAAATGTCCGTAATATCTTCAAAACCTCGATAACCAGAAGACCTAAGCCCTACATATCCCTGACTGTCATAAATAGCTCTTTTATGGGGGTCAGATAATACCTCATAAGCTTCTGAGATTTCTTTAAATTTTTCCTCTGCTTCTTTGTTTCCCTGATTTCGATCTGGATGATACTTAAGAGCTAAGCGTCTATAAGCTCTTTTTATTTCTTCTTGAGTAGCGTTTCTTGGAACTCCTAAAATAGCATAATAATCTTTATACTGCATAACTTACTTCAAAATTTTTTCTTTAAAAATTTGAGAAATTTCGTAAGAGGAAGCAGTTTTTTCTTTTTTACCCAGCTCTTTTATGTTCTCAAAAGTAACCAAGCCTGCGGCAATTTCTCTAAGCACAGTTACAATTTCTTTATTATCACAGGTTAAAAGAGGAGGGCTGCCTTCTCTTAATTGTTTAACTCTTTCTATTGCTAAAGTAATGAGCTTAAATCTACTAGGAATTTTTTTTAAACAATCCTCTACAGTAATTCTTGCCATTGATCTTACACCCCTTCTAAAATAAACTTTAAACAGCTATAACTTCCACTATTTCAGGTACTTCTTTTTTTAAATACCTTTCAATACCTGCTTTTAAAGTTACCATAGCCATAGGACATCCACCACAAGCACCTTTAAGTCTAACTTTTACCACTCCATCTTCCGTAACCTCAACCAGTTCTACATCTCCTCCATCAGCTTGAAGCATAGGTCTTACTTTAGCTAAAGCTTGCTCTACTAATTCTTTCATGGCAAAAGTCCTCCTTTAAAAGGATTTTTTTAAAATTTAATACATTTTTTCTTGACAGCAAGTTTTATTTTTATTAGAATAACTTTTTAAGTTTTTTAAAATACAAAATCAAGTAAATTAATACCAAGGGTTAAAAAATGAGAAGTGATAGAATAAAAAAGGGATTAGAAAGAGCTCCTCATCGTTCTCTTTTAAAAGCTCTTGGTTTTACAGAAGAAGAACTGAATCGTCCTCTTATAGGTATTGCTAACTCTTTTAACGAAATTATTCCTGGACATATTCATTTAAGACAGGTTACCGAAGCGGTCAAGGCTGGAGTGAGAGAAGCTGGAGGGGTTCCTGTGGAGTTTGGAGTTATAGGAATTTGTGATGGAATAGCTATGAATCACGAAGGAATGAAGTATTCACTACCTAGTAGGGAAGTTATTGCGGATTCTATTGAAATTATGGCCCAAGCATATGCTTTTGATGGTTTGGTTTTAGTAACAAGTTGTGATAAGATAACACCGGGAATGCTTATGGCTGCTGCTAGGCTTGATATACCTGCCATTTTAATAGCAGGTGGCCCCATGCTTACCGGTTTATATAAAGGTCAGAAAGTTCATCTTATTTCTATTTTTGAAGCTATAGGTAAAGTTAAAAAAGGCGAGATAAGTGAAGAGGAACTTAAAGAATTAGAAGATTGTGCTTGCCCTACTTGTGGTTCTTGTGCAGGAATGTTTACAGCTAATTCCATGAATTGCCTTTCTGAAGCTTTAGGACTTGCTCTTCCGGGAAATGGAACGATTCCTGCGGTATTTTCTGAACGAATTAGACTAGCTAAAGAAACTGGAAAAAAAATTGTGGAACTTGTAGAAAAAGAATTAACTCCAAGAAAAATTTTAACTTTAAAAGCTTTTGAAAACGCTATAGCGGTGGATATGGCTTTAGGATGTTCAACTAATACTGTGCTTCATCTTATGGCAATTGCTAAAGAAGCTGAAGTTGAATTGTCTCTTAAAACTTTTGACGAAATTTCTAAAAAAACTCCAGTTATTGCGAATTTAATTCCTGCTGGTTCTCATAGTGTGGTGGATTTACACTTTGCAGGAGGTATCTCAGCTGTAATGAAAGAGCTTTCTAAAAAAGGGCTGATTCATCTTGATGCTCTTACAGTTTCAGGAAAAACTACTGGGGAAAATATAAAAAATTGCGAGGTTTTGAATCGTGAAGTTATAAAGTCTGTAGAAAATCCATACAGAGAAGAAGGAGGAATTGCTATACTTTACGGAAACTTGGCTCCTGAAGGAGCAGTAGTTAAGACAAGTGCTGTAGTTCCCAAAATGTTAGTTCACACAGGACCTGCAAGAGTTTTTAATTCTGAAGAAGAAGCTTATCAAGCTATTCTTTCAAAAAAGATAAGACCTGGAGATGTAGTGGTGATAAGATACGAAGGTCCTAAAGGTGGGCCTGGGATGAGGGAAATGCTTTCCCCTACCTCAGCTATAGTTGGTATGGGCTTGGGTGATTCAGTAGCCTTAATTACGGACGGAAGGTTTAGTGGAGGTACCCAGGGAGCCTGTATAGGTCATGTTTCTCCCGAAGCAGCAGAGGGAGGACCTATTGCCTTGGTAGAAGAAGGAGACCTTATTGAAATTAATATTCCTAATAGAAAATTAGAAATTAAAGTCTCAGAAGAGATCCTCCAAAAAAGAAAAGAAAATTGGAAAGTTTGGCAAAAAAATTTACAAGGTGTTTTGAAAAAATATTACACTTTGGTAAAATCTGGCGCTAAAGGAGCTATTACAGAATGAAAATTTTTTCTTTTCTTGGGAGGTTCTTTTTAAAGTTTATTTATGATTGTGGTGGTATTTTTATTTTTTTTATTAAAACCTTTATTTATACTTTTTCTCCTCCCTATAGAATAAAACTTTTTATTAAACAAATGGAATTTATAGGAGTTAGGTCTTGGTTGGTGGTGAGTCTTACAGCTTTATTTTCAGGAATGGTTACTGCTTATCAGGTAAATCATGCTTTAGTTAAATTTGGAGGACAAAGTGTTTTGGGAGGGGTGGTGGCTTTAACTTTGACTAGAGAACTTGGTCCAGTTTTAACAGCTATAATGGTGGTTGCTCGTGCCGGTTCTGCTATAACTGCTGAAATTGGAAGCATGAGAATAACTGAACAAATTGATGCCCTTAAAATCATGGCAGTAAATCCTATTCAATATCTTATAGTTCCAAGACTGTGGGCTGCAGTGATAGTAGTTCCTCTTCTTACAGGAATGGCTGATTTAATCGGTATCGCTGGTGGTTACGGAGTAGGAGTTTTTCTTCTAAACATAGACCCTGGTATACTGTTAGCTAGAATGGAAGACATGGTTGAGCTGATAGATATTTTGAGTGGTATTCTGAAATCTATTTTCTTTGGAGCTTTCTTGGTTACTGTTTGTGGATACAAAGGATACTACGCTTCTGGAGGAGCCGAAGGAGTAGGAAGAGCTACTACTGAAGCAGTAGTTATTTCTTCAGTAGGTATATTAGTTTCCGATTACATTTTAACTACTATATTTTTTTAAAAAAAATGATTGAAATAAAAAATCTTAGAAAAAGTTTTAACGGATTTGAAGTCCTAAAAGGGGTCAATCTTACTATCCCTAGCGATAAAATTACCTTCATTATGGGACAAAGTGGAACAGGTAAAAGTGTTCTTTTAAAACACATAGTTGGATTAATAAAACCTGACAGTGGGGAAATTTGGTTTGAAGGAAAGGATATAACTAAACTTTCGGAAAAAGAACTGGAAAAGGTCAGAAGAAAAATAGGATTTCTTTTTCAGGAAGGGGCTCTTTTTGATTCTATGACAGTGGAAGAAAATGTAGCTTTTCCTTTGATAGAACACTTTAAAATGTCTAAAAAAGAAATAGAAGAAAAGGTAAAAGAACTTCTATCTGCTGTTGAACTTTTAGAATTTAAAGATAAATATCCTTCCGAACTTTCAGGCGGGATGAAAAAAAGGGCAGCTTTGGCAAGAACTTTAGCTCTTCAACCTCAGGTAGTTCTTTTTGATGAGCCTACTACAGGTCTTGACCCTATTTTACAGATTACTATCTTAGAGTTAATTAAAAGTCTAAAAGAAAAGTATAATCTTACTTGTGTAATTATAAGCCACGATGTGATCTTGGCCTTTAAGTTTGCAGACTATATTGCCTTTTTACATCAAGGAGTTATTTTGAAAGAAGGAACACCTGAAGAAATTAAAGAATACCCTGAGCCATTTGTGCAAAAATTTATAAAGAGTGCTTTAATTTAAAAAGTTGGAGGGTAAGACAAATGAGAGAAATGACTAAAGAAAATTTAAAAGCGTCTTTTGCAGGAGAAAGTCAAGCTCATACGAAATATCTAATTTTTGCAGATAAAGCTGAGAAAGAAGGTTATAAAAATATAGCAAGACTTTTTAAAGCGGTGGCTTATGCTGAAAGAGTGCATGCAGAAAATCATTTAAAACTTTTTGCTGGTGAAGGAACTACTCTTACTAATCTAGACATGGCTATAGAAGGAGAAAATTTTGAAGTAGCAGAAATGTATGAAGCTTACAAATCAGTAGCGGATTTACAAGGAGAAAAAGCAGCTTCACGGTCTTTTCACTATGCTCTGGAAGCTGAAAAAATTCACTCAGTTCTTTTTAAGCAAGCTCAAGAGCTGGTTAAACTTGGAAAAGACTGGGAATTGGAAAACATTTTCGTATGTCCAGTTTGTGGCTACACGGTAGTAGATACTATTCCTGAAAAGTGTCCTGTTTGTGGAACTATTGGAGAAAAGTTTAAAAAGTTTTAAAGCTTTAAAACCTTACCAAAAACTTGGAGGTGAACGGAGATGAAAAGTAGTACCGAAATAAAGGTGGGTCTTTTTGTTTTTTTAGGTATTTTAGCTATTTTTTACTTAACTATTAGGCTTGCTCAAGAAGCCTTTGCTCCAAAAGACGCTTATAAACTCTATGCTATTTTTGAAAATGTTTCTGGATTAACTAAAGGAGCTAAAGTAGAAATGGCAGGGGTGCTTATAGGGAAAGTAGGAAACATAGAGTTAACTTCAGAAGGAAGGGCAAAAGTAGAGTTGCTTATTTATAAAAAATACAAAATTCAAGAAGATGCTAAAGCTGCAATTAGGACTTTTGGAGTTTTAGGAGATAAGTTTGTAGAACTTAAACCTGGAGTTTCTCAAACTTATCTTTCAGAAGGAAGTACAATAGCCTACACCGAAAGTACAGTTTCTGTAGACGAAATTTTAGCAAGTTTGGGTCCAACTGTTGAAGGTTTAAAAGAAGTTTTGGGTACAAAAGAAGGAAAAGAAAATTTAAAGATCTTGGTGGCTAACATTAGAGAAGCTTCGGAAAGCTTTAAAAGCATAGCTCAAAAAATAGAAAAAGGTCAGGGAACTTTAGGAAAACTTGTTGCTAATGATAAACTTTATCAGGACCTTTCCGAAACTGTTAAAAATCTTAAAATCGTGGCTCAACAGATAGAAAAAGGAGAAGGAACACTTGGAAAACTAGTGAAAGACGAAGAAATTTATAAAACAATTAAAAAAACTGTTGTTAATTTAGAAAATGTGTCCAAAAAGTTAGAAAAGGGAGAGGGTACTCTCGGAAAATTAATAAATAGCGACGAAATTTATAAAGATCTAAGGGCGCTTTCTAAAGATCTCAGAAACACTGCAGCTTCTTTAGATAGGTTAGTTAAAAAAATAGAAAAAGGAGAGGGGACTCTTGGAAAATTACTGAACGACGACTCTCTTTATTCGGAAGTTAAAAAAACTTTAAGAAGTGTAAACAGAGCTGCTCAGGGGATGGAAGAACAAGTTCCTATAACAATTCTAGGTACAGTTGCAGGGGCTGCTATGAAGTAAAAAAGTCAAAAAATTGACATTTTTGTCAATTTTATGATAAATTAATTTTTTATGGAGTATCTTCTTGAGACTTTCAATGTTAAAATGCAAAAAGTTTACGAACTGGCTAAGAAAGTTGCTAAAACTTCAAGCCATGTTCTTATCCTTGGAGAATCTGGAACTGGAAAAGAAGTTTTAGCAAGATACATTCACTTTTGTAGTGGAAGAAAAGGACCTTTTGTCCCTGTTAACTGTGCTGCTATACCTGAAGAACTTTTAGAGGCAGAACTTTTCGGTTATGAAAAAGGGGCATTTACAGGAGCAGTTAAAAGTAAACCTGGTAAATTTGAATTAGCTCATAAAGGAACTTTATTTTTGGATGAAGTAGGAGAGTTAAGTTTTAAACTTCAAGCTAAATTACTACGAGTTATTCAAGAAAAACAGGTAGAAAGACTGGGAGGAGAGGTTTCTATAAATGTAGATGTAAGAATTCTTTCAGCTACTAATAAAAATTTAGAAAAAGAGGTAAAAGAAGGAAGATTTAGGGAAGATCTTTATTTTAGATTAAATGTTATTCCTATAGAAATTCCTCCTTTAAGAGAAAGAAAAGAAGACCTAAAACTCTTAGCCCAATTTTTTTTAAAAAAAATTTGCGAAAGAGAAGGTATAGAAGAAAAAAACATCACTGCTGAGGTATGGGAGGTTTTGCAGAATTATCACTGGCCTGGAAATATAAGGGAATTACAAAATTTGATTGAGAGATTGGTGATTTTGACAGAGGGAAAAGAAATCACCTTGGATGATCTGCCTCCTTTTTTTCTAAAAACAAGCTCTCTAAAATCTGACTTAGAATCTAAAAGTTTTAAAAACGAAAAGTTTTATTTTTCTAGTTTTCCTTTTAAAGAATTTGATGAAAATGGAGTAGATTTAAATAAAGTTTTAAGAGAAATAGAAATATACTATCTTAAAAAAGCTTTAGAAATTTCTAAAGGAGTTAAAAGTAAAGCAGCTAAGCTTCTCAAATTAAATCGAACTACTTTTATAGAAAAATTAAAAAAGTATGGATTAGCATAATTTTTGAATATCCTGAAAATAGATGATATGTGGGATAAATAAGAAAATAAAAATTAAAAGGATCAGTAAAGGTATATGTTTGTTTCTAAGTTTTTTATTGATTTCTTGTATTGGAGTTTTTCTGTGTAAAAACTCTTTTCTCTTAGGATTTTCTGCTACTGAGAACCAAACCCAATTAGAGCCAGAAAGTGTTCAAAAGAAGAACGAGAAAATCGTAGAGGAAATTTTATCTTTTTATCAAAAAGGAGACTATGAGAAAGTGAAAAAATTAAGTGGAAAACTTTCTCCTTATTTTATTTTAAAACCTGAAGAAAATTTAATATTAGCTGAAAGTTTTTTAAAATCTGGTGATCCAGAAAAAGCTTTGATTTTTGCTAATAAAGTAAGTACAGTTAAAAGGAGAACTAGGGAAGCTTGTGTAGCAGAGGTTATATCTATCAAAGCTCTGATAGTTCTAGAAAGATTTTTAGAGGCTCAGAATAAAGTTTTTAAATTTTTAGAATCTTATTGTGAGGAAGATTTAAAGATAGAACTTAAAATGTTTGAAAATTTTTTAAAAAGACGTCCCTTGGAGAATTGGTCTTCTGAGGAATTGAAGTTTTGGTTAAAATCTGGAGTTGAAATTCATAAACTAAGAGCTCTTTACTTTATTCAGAAAAATCAATTAGAAAAAGCTGAAAGGGAAATTCTTCACTATTTAAATTTATCAGGAAAATACTTAGAAGGAGAAGATTTATTTTTTAAACTTGCTGAAGCTTATTTTAAAGTTGGGAAAAGAAATGAAGCTAAAAAATTTTACGAACTTATAATCACTGAATGGGATATGACTAAGTCCGCTCTTTTTTCAAAATTCAGACTTTATCAGATAGCATATGAGAAAGCTCCAATAAAAAAGCTTCTTCCTTCTCAGACCATAAAAGATTTACTTTTCTATATTTCTCAAATAAAAAATAAATATTCTGAGGAAGGAATAGCTGAAGAGGCTCACTTTTTAGAAATTAAAGTTTTTAGTGAAGAAAAAGAGTATGAAAAAGCCTATCTTTCAGCTATAGAATTTATAAATAAATATAGTGAAAGCAAATTTTTGTCGGAGGTTTTGAAAGCTTATTGTAAAAACTTTTCCGAGTTTCTTAACTTAAAAGTAAACAAAGGTGAATTAATAGAGGTTTTTAATTTAGAAAATCAAAATAAAAGGTATATAGAAGATAGTAAGTGCGGAAATGCTTACTACTATATAGGGAATATTTTTTGGAACTATAAACTACCAATTTTAGCTTCTTATTATTATATTAAGGCTTGGGAACGAGAAGTTAATAAAGATATAGAATCGTCTTTAGTTTTTAAACTAGCTTTCTTAGCTAAAGAAACAGGAGAGGAGGAAATTTTCAGAGAACTTTTTCGTTTAGTAGAAAAGAAATATTTTGCTATTTTTAAAGAAAATCCGGATTATTTTTACTTAAAGTTTTTTTATGAAGTAGATGTCAATATTTCTTCTGCAGAAAAGTTTCTTTCTTACTTAATTAACTCTTCTGCAAACCATGAACTTAAAAAAGCAGTTTTGGTAACTTTTTGGAAAAAGTTAGTTACTTTACGAAATTATGAAAAAGCTTTAGAATACTTACAAAATCCATACTTTCCAGTACAACCTGAAAATTTTATAGTTCTTTTATCAGAAACTTTTGAAAATAGGCCTAAATTATTTTTAAAGATTTTGGAAACAGCTAAAAAGAGGTATCCTGAACATATTTTCATAAAGTGGATAGAAGCTTATTTTTTGGAAAGAGAGGGTAATGTGGGTAACGCCTCGGCTATATGGAAAAATTTAGCTGAAACTTCAGGACTTGAAGGTGAGCTAGCTAGAAACTATACTAAATGGCAAGAACTGGTTGAAAAATCTCGGAAGGTAGTTTTCTAAACAACGATTTAAAATGAGGGGGAAGGTTCTTTTAGTAGGAGATAGTTTAGAAGTAAAACTCTTGAGAGATACTCTTAAAGATAGAAAAGTTGAAGTTTTGTGGTTTTCCAAAAAGGAATTTAATAAGGACTTTTTAATTCAAAAGTTGATAGATGTAGTGGTTTTTGAATTAAGCTACGAAGAAACTTCTAAACCAGAAATAGTAAATGAGTTTTTAGGGGTAGGGTATTTTTATTTAATTTTTTTAGCAGAAAAAGCTGAATTAGAAAAGGCTGTAGAATTTATTAAAAGAGGAGCTCACGACTTTAAACTTCTTTCAACTCCTATAGAAATATTAGAAAAAGTTATCCTTTATGGGCTAGAGGAAAGGAAAGTATTTTGGGAAGAGGAGGTTTTTCTTACCCAGAATCCTAGAATGTTTCAAATTTTGAAAATGTTAGAAGAGGTTGCTCAGAGTAAGGTTCCGGTTTTATTAGTAGGAGAATCTGGAACAGGAAAAGAGCTTCTTGCAAAGTTTATTCACTTTAAGAGTTCTCGCAGAAAAGGACCTTATATAGCTATAAATTGTGCAGCTCTTCCAGAAACCTTACTTGAATCTGAACTTTTTGGTTACGAAAAAGGTGCTTTTTCTGGAGCTAATTTTCGGAAAAAAGGAAAAATAGAATTAGCTGATGGTGGAACTCTACTTCTAGACGAAATCACTGAAATGAATTTTAATCTTCAAAGTAAACTTCTTAGAGTATTACAGGAGGGAGAAGTAGATAAACTCGGTGGTTACCATCCTGTTAAGGTAGATGTAAGGATTGTTTCTACTACTAATAAAGACATAGAAAAAGAGGTTACCGAAGGTCGTTTTAGAAAAGATCTTTACTATCGTATTAATGTAATAACTGTCAAAATTCCGCCACTAAGAGAAAGAAAAGAAGATATAGAATTTCTTTCCAAATATTTTTTGGAAAAGTTTTCCGAGCTTTACAAAAAAGAAATAGATGACTTTAGTTCCTCGGCTTGGCATTTTTTAAGAACTTACGAATTTCCAGGAAATGTTAGAGAATTAAAAAACATGATAGAAAGAGCAGTGATAACTACAAAGAGTAGATTTATAGAAGTAGAAAACTTGATAGATCCTTTTTCCTTTGAATCAGCTTCAGGCACAAAAGTTGATAAAATAGAGAGTAAAAATGAGAAATTTGAAGAAGAGGAACTTAAAATAAAACCGCTTTTTGAATTGGAAAAAGAGGCTATTTTAAAAGCTTTAAAGCTTTGTCAAGGAAATAAAAGTAAAGCAGCAGAACTTTTGGGTATTACTGTACGAACCTTAAGAAACAAATTAAAGCTTTATCAAGAGCAAGGAATTTTGAAAATTTAAAAAGCGAGGTTTTTAAAGTATGTGGGGTTTGTTGGAAAAAACGATAAATTTAGTTAACACAGCTCTAAAACTTAGGTCTTACAGACATCAGCTATTGTCTTCTAACATTGCTAATGTAGATACTCCAGGGTACAGAAGAAAAGACATTCTTTTTGAAAAGATTTTTAAAAAATATTTTACTGAACTTAAGACCAAGGTTTTAAAAACAACCAAAGATAATCACTTTCTTACCAGGCCTATACTTTTAGAAGATTGGAAAAAAGAGATAGAACCTTTTACTTTAGGAACTCCTAACAATGTTAATTTAGAGGAGGAAATGGTAAGTCTTACTGAAAATCAACTTCTTTACGAAGCAACTCTTCAAGCTTTATCTAAGGAATTGGAGCGTTTAAAAGAAATTATTACTGAAGGAGGGAGATAGTTTATGAATTTACTTAAAATTTCACAGATAGCTGGAAGTGGTCTTTTAGCCCAGAGGATTAGACTTAGCGTTGCTGCAACCAATATTGCTAATGCTCAGGTTACGAGAACCTTGGAAGGAGGTCCTTACAAGGCAAAAGATGTAGTTCTGAGAGCTGTACCTTTGTCTAAAGAAAATCCCGAAATAAAACTTGTGCAAGTTGAAAAAATAGTAGATAGTCCTACACCTTTTAGGGAAGTTTATGACCCTACCCATCCTGATGCTGATGAAAAAGGAATAGTAAAGTATCCTAATGTAGACCTGATTACAGAGATGGTAGAACTTTTGTCAGCTGAAAGAGCGTATGAAGCTAACTTAAATGTTTTGTCTACTACCAAAAGTATGGTTTTAAGGACTTTAGATTTATTAAGTAAATAAAAATTTAGGAGGAATTAGCAATGAAAATAAATCCGTATATAAAAAACTTAAGCGTTTACTCTAAAAATTTTACTTTTCAAAATAAAGAAACAACTAATTTTAAAAATTTTTTGCTTCAAAAGTTAAAAGAGATAGATGCTAGCGAGAAGGCGGCTCTTCAAGCTATAGAGAATTTAGCCAAGGGGGAAGATGTAGACCTTTCTGAGGTAGCCTTAAGAATTGCTAAAGCAGATGTTAATTTTAAACTTTTGTTGAGAATTAGAAATAAACTTTTAGAGGCTTATCAAGAAATTATGAGAATGCAGATCTAACTTTTAGGATAAGAAATGAAGCTTTCTGATTTTAGGACGCTTTTTACTCAGTTTAAAGATTTTTGGAAAAAACTCACTTTAAAACAAAAGTTTTTAATCTTAGGTGGTAGTTTAGGACTTACAGCTTTGTTAATTTTAGGGATTTGGTTTTTAACTAGACCTGAGTGGGGATTACTTTATAGGGGTTTAGACGAACGTACTACTGGAAATATTGTAGAGTATTTAAAACAGCAGAAAGTCCCTTACAAAGTTGAACCTGATGGAAGTATATATGTGCTTAAAGAGAGAGTTCCAGAACTTAGAATGGAGATCGCAAGTAAAGGTCTTATAGGTGGGCCAGGTCCTGGATTCGAACTTTTTGATAAAGAGAAAATAGGAGTAACTGAGTTCCAGGAAAAAGTCACTTATCAGAGGGCTCTTGAAGGGGAACTTGCCCGTACTATTATGGGGATAGAAGGAGTTAAATCTGTAAGGGTTCACCTTGCTATGCCTAAAGAAAGTATTTTTATAGAGGAAGAAAAACCTCCTAAGGCTTCAGTTTTAATTGAAATGAAACCTGGATACTCTCTTACTACTAATCAGGTAAAAGGAATATTAAATTTAGTAAGTGGAGCGGTTCCTAACTTAAAACCTGAGAATATAAAAATTGTAGATGCAACAACTGGGAAAAGTTTGGATCTTGCACTAGAAGAAGAGGAAGTCACCAAGATTCAAAAGCAACTGAATTATAAAAAAAGATTGGAGGAGTACTATAAAACGAAAATTGAAGAACTTTTGTCTGGAGCTTTGGGACAAGGTAAAGCTGTAGCTCAAGTTTCTATTGAAGTTTCTTTTGACAAAGAAAATATTACTGAAGAAAGTTATGACCCAGAAGGTTCTGTTGTAGTATCTGAAGACTTAGAGGAAGAGAAAAAACAGACTACTTTTCCTCAGGAAGGTGGAGTAGCTGGAGTTAAAGGAGCACTGACTGAAAAATTTGAAGCCACTGCTGCTAATCAAACTCAGGGAGAAATAGTAACTAAAAAAAGAGCTGTTAGGAATTATGAATTAAGTAAGAAAGTAAGAACTCTTGAAATTTTACCTGGGAGTATTAAAAAAATAAGTGTAGGGGTGGTAGTAGATAAAGATGTGCTTTCTGAAAATGACACGACTAAAATTGTATGGATTGAAAATTTAGTTAAAGGAGCTATTGGATATAACCCTGATCGAGGTGATGAGGTAAAAGTAGAAGCTAAAGCTTTTGTAAAACCACCGATTAAAAAGCCGGGTATTATGGATTACTTAATACAACTTTATAAACCTATTTTAGCTTTAATAATTATCTTAATGGTTTTTCTTTTTATTATAAGGCCTTTAATGAAAACTATTTTAGTTAAACCTGTTCCTTTGCCACCTAAAGAGGAACTTCCACCTGAAATTAAACCTGTAGTAGAAGAAAAAGTAGAAAAAGGTCCTTTGCCTCATGAAGTAGCTTTGGGAATTATTCAGAGTCAACCTGAAAGAGCTGCACTTTTGGTTAAAAAGTGGCTTTTAGAAGAAACTTTGGAGGAGCGAAAGAGAGCTTTGAGTGAGTCAGGTTAAAAATGGCTTACAAAATTGACCCGAATAAACTTACTGGTCCTCAGAAAGCGGCTATTTTTCTTATTTTAATGGGTGAAGAGTTTACTTCTCAAGTTTATAAATATTTAGACGAAGAAGATATAAAAAGAATAGGAATAGAAATGGCTAAAATTGAATACATTCCTGCTGAGGCAGTAAAAAAGGTTTTAGAGGAAGCTAATATTGAAGCAAAAGACCTTTTGGGAGATTTAACCCTTTCTCCTGACGAATTTTTGAAGAAAAGCTTAATTTCAGCGTATGGAGAAAAGGGAAAAGAACTCTATGAAGAAATTAAAAAAGAAATAGGTCCAGAAACTTTTAAAAAGCTTAAAAAACTTGACCCTAAAACTATTGCCAGTTTATTAGCAAATGAACATCCTCAAACTATTGCCATCATTTTGGTTAACCTAGATTCTGAACTTTCAGGTCAGGTTTTGCAACTTCTTCCTGAAAAAATAAGAGGAGAAGTACTTTTAAGGATTGCCCTTTTAAGTAAGGTAGACCCAGAAATTGTAAAAGAAATAAGTGATGCTTTAGAAGAAGAACTTAAAAACATAGGAGGGGTTTTAGGTAAGAAAATAGGAGGACCAGAAAAAGCAGCTGAAATTTTAGCTCATGCTGGGCGAGAACTGGAAGACGAATTACTTGCCGAAATAGAGGATGAAAATCCAAACTTAGCAGAAGAAATTAGAAAGTATCTTTTTACTTTTGAAGACTTTCTTAAGGTTGACGATTTTGCTATTCAAACTCTTCTTAAAGAAATATCCACTGATGACCTTAAGTTAGCCTTAAAGGGTGCTTCTGCAGAAATAAAAGAGAAGTTTTTTAGAAATATGAGTAAGAGGGCCTCGGAATTGTTGAAGGAAGAGCTTGAAATGATGGGGCCGGTGAGGGTTTCCGAGGTAGAAAAAGCCCAACAAAACATTATCAGGATAGCTAAAAAACTAGAGGCTGAGGGAAAAATTATTTTGACTAGAGGAGAAGAAGAGTTTGTCTAAAATTCTCAAAAATGAAAAACATATTCACATTATAGTTCCTGACTTTTCTCCATTAGAAGAAGAGGGTTTTAAAGTTGTTTTTTTAAATAAAAATTTTTCTGAAAAAAGTTCAAAGGTTGAAGAAAAAGAAAGTAAAAGAGAAAAAATTGAAAAAGAGATTTTGGAGAAGGGATATAAGTTAGGTTATAGCAGAGGATACGAAAGGGGAAAAGAAGAAGGATTTAAAGAAGGCTATGAAGAAGGTTATGAAGAAGGTCTCAAGAGGGGTTATGAAGAAGGTTTCTTAAAAGGAGAAAAAGAAGCTAAAGAAAGATATTTCTTACTTGAAAAAGAACTTCAAACGAAATACGAAAGTAAAATTAGAGGTGTAGAAACCTTTTTAAAAAATCTAGAAAAAGAAGTCAAAGAACTTGTTATTAATTTAGATAGAGAAGTTTTAAATTTAGCTTTAAAAGTGGCTCAGAAAATAATATTTAGAGAAATTTCTCATAATCCAGAAATAACTTTTAAAGTTATAAAAGAAGCCTTAACTTATTTAGCAGAAGGTATTGAAGTTACGGTTAAAGTTAATCCAGAAGAGTGGAACTTTTTAAAGGAAAATTTATTGCCAATTTTTTCACCCTCACAAAAAATTAACCTTGTACCTAGCGAGAGCATCTCTAAAGGAGGAGTTTTTATAGAAACTTCAGTAGGAATAATTGATGCTACATTGGAAAAGAGATGGGAAAGAATTTTAGAAACTTTGGAAAAAGATGAAGATTAATTCTTTAGAGAAATACTATAAAAAGTTAGATCTATTAATTCCCTTTGAAATTTATGGATATGTGGTTAAAGTTTTAGGCCTTACTATTGAGAGCACGGGTCCTCTTCTTAAGATTGGGGATTTATGTAAAATAAAAAGTGAAGAACGAGAAGTTTTAGCTGAAGTAGTTGGGTTTAGAGAAACTACTCTTATTTTAACCACTCTTTCTGATATTCGTGGTTTAGAAATAGGATGTAAGGTTTATCCACTTGGGCCTTCATATGCTCCAGTAGGAGAAGATTTTTTAGGAAGAATAGTTGATGCTTTAGGAGAACCACTAGACCAAAAAAGTAAACCAAAACCTAAAGACTTTTATCCTACTTATGGAGAACCTTTAAAACCTTTAGAAAGAGATAGAATAAGAGAAATTTTAGATGTAGGAATAAAAGCTATTAATGCTTTGCTTACTATAGGAAGAGGGCAAAGAGTAGCTATAATGTCTGGTTCGGGAGTTGGCAAAAGTACTCTCCTAGGAATGATTGCTAGGTATACTTCTGCGGATGTAAACATTATTGCTCTAATAGGAGAAAGAGGAAGAGAAGTGAGGGAGTTTATTGAAAGGGACCTTCAGGAAGAAGGTTTAAAAAAATCTGTGGTAGTAGTAGCAACTTCTGATAATGCTCCTTCTTTAAGAGTAAGGGCAGCTTATTATGCTACTTCTTTGGCGGAATATTTTAGAGACCAAGGCTTTAGGGTTCTTTTACTTATGGACTCTCTTACTCGTTTTTGTATGGCTGGGAGAGAAATAGGACTTGCTTGTGGAGAACCTCCTACAGCAAGAGGTTATACTCCGTCTGTGTTTGCTATGTTACCTCGGCTTTTAGAAAGAGTGGGTCCTAAATTAAATGGTGGAGACATTACGGGGATATACACAGTTCTAGTGGAAGGAGACGATTTTAACGAACCTATTGCTGATTCAGTCAGAAGTATAGTAGACGGTCATATAGTTCTTTCCCGTGACTTAGCTCACGAAGGTCATTATCCAGCCATAGATGTTCTTGCAAGTGTAAGCAGAGTTATGAAAGATATAGCAAATGAAGAACACCTTTGTTTAGCTTCAGAGGTAATTCAAGTGCTTGCTACCTATAAAAAAGCTGAGGACTTGATAAACATAGGAGCTTATGTAAAAGGCTCTAATCCAGAAATTGATAGAGCTTTAGAGTTAATAGGAGCTATTAAAACTTTTTTGAGACAAAAAGTTGAGGAAAAATATACTTTAGAAGAGTCTTTAAGCCTTCTTAAAAAGATACTGAAAAAGTCTTAAAAAGGTTTCTAAAAACAAGATGAAAAAAAAATTGAAGTTGTTAAATTTTTTATTTTGGTATAAAAACTTAAAAGAAAATATAGCTAAACAAGAACTTTTTCTTTGTCAACAAGTTTTAAAAGAACTTCATAAAAAAAAAGAGGAATTAAAAAAAGAAATTGCAGAGAGTTATCAGAAGATAGAAAAAAACAACATTTTAAAAGGAGAAGAGGTAAGGAATTTCTTTTTAGAACTTCAGAATTTGTTAGAAATGAGAAATAAAATAGAAATAGAAATATATAGTAAAAAAAAGGAGAGAGAACGCTTACTTGAAATTTTAAAGGAAAAGTATAAAGAAAAAAAAGTAGCAGAAATTTTAAAAGACAAAGTAGAAAGTCTTTGGATAAGGGAAGAGGAAAGAAGATTTATTAACGAAATGAATGAACTAGTGCTTCTTATCAGAGCCAGTCGTGAAAAAGAAAATACCTAATAAAGTATTAAAAATTTTTCGTTTAAAAAGTTTATTTTTTATTTTATTTATTTTATTTGTAATTAAACTAGTTTTTATTTTAGGATGGCTTTTTTCTAAAGATAGTATAAAAGCTCAAGAAAGACAGAATGTTTTAAAAGTTTGTCCTCCTGAAATTACTCAAGGATTGGCTTTGGAAAAAGAGAGATGGGCTCAAAAATTACTTGAGTTAGAAAGCAAGGAGAGAAGTTTAAAAATTTTAGAATCTCGTATTCAAGAGCAGTTGACAGTTTTAAAGGAACTAGAAGTAAGTATAGACGAAAAATTAAAAAAAATTGAAGCTATTCAAGACGAGAGGATGAAGCTTTTAGTTAAAGCTTATTCAGAGATGAAACCTTCTAAAGCAGCTCAGTCTTTAATAAGCATGGATAGGGATATGGCAGTTAAAATTTTAAGTCAGTTGAAAAGTGAACAGGTAGCAAGTATTTTAAGTTCTATGCCTCCTGAAAAGGCAGCTGAGCTATCTCAAGCTTTATCAGGCTTGCCGCATAAAGAAATAAAAGATTAGCTTATGAAGGAAATTGTCTTGAAACCTATAGGATATGTAAGAACTAAAGAAAATGAGATTCCAAGACAGTGGACGGTTTCTGAAGTAGAAGGAGAATTGGTAATAAATCCTGAATATCAAGAAGGACTAAAAGACATAAAACCTGGAGAGGAAATTGTAGTAATTTTTTATTTTCATCAAGCTCCTGCTTTTACTTCAAAATATTTAATTCAAAAACCTCCTCATTTAAATGAAGAAAAAGGAGTTTTTAGTACTTGTTCTCCTATAAGACCTAATCCTATAGGTTTGTCAGTTCTTAAAGTTCTTGAAGTAAAAGAAAATGTAATCAAGGTTAAAAGGCTTGATATGTTTAACGGAACTCCTATTTTAGACCTTAAACCTTATGTCAAAGAATAAAGTTCTTTTTTTTACAGGATTTGTGGGTAATGTTCTTGAGTGGTATGATTTTGTTATTTATGGCTACTTTGCTAATATTTTTGCAGAGTTATTTTTTCCTAAAGGGAATCCTACAGTTTCTTTAATATTAAGTTTTTCTGCATTTGCTGTAGGTTTTTTTGCTAGACCTTTTGGGTCTTTAATCTTAGGATACATAGGTGATAGAAAAGGAAGGAAGCCTGCTCTTCTTTTTTCTATAATTCTTATGGCAGTACCTTCTGTTTTAATTATGCTTCTTCCCGGTTACGAGATCCTTGGAATAATATCTCCTCTTTTATTGAGTATATTTAGAATTTTTCAAGGAATTTCTGCAGGAGGAGAATATACCACTTCTGTTACCTTTCTTATGGAACACAGTCCCCCTGAAAAAAGAGCGTTTTGGACATGCATTAATCTTTTTGGAGCCATTTTTGGTATTATGTTAGGCTCTCTTTCGGCAACTTTTCTTTATTCTGTCTTAAGCCCTTCAAGTCTTAAAGCTTATGGATGGAGATTAGCCTACCTACCTACCCTCTTTTTAGCTTGGGTAGGTTATTACATAAGAAAGCATACTTACGAAAGTCCAGCTTTTGTAAAGGAAACCCTGTCATACAAAAAGGGATTTCCTCTTTTAATAGCTTTAAAGGAATATCCTAGATGTGTGATAGTAGCTCTTGTTCTTTCCATGATTCAGGGAATAGCTTTTTTTACCCTTTTTGTTTATCTTCCAACTTATTTTTCTAGATACTTAAACGTGGTTTCAAGTTTAGCTCTACTTTCTAATACTTTAGCTATGCTAATTTTAAACATAACTATTTTATTAGTTGCTCTTCTTTCTGATAAGTATGGTAGAAGGCCTTTTTTTCTTATATCCCTCCTTACGTATGCTCTTTTTTCTTTTCCTTTAAATTACTTGATGGTGAATACTAATTTTTGGGGAGTTTTATTAGTTCATTTATTTTTTGGAGCTATATCAGCTTTTTTTATGAGTATTCTTCCAGTTACCTTAGCTGAACTTTTTCCAGTTAAAATTAGAGCTACTTCTCTTTCAGTGCTTTATAATCTTTCATTAGCTCTTTTTGGAGGGACAGCTCCGATGGTAGCTACTTACTTTGTAGAAAAAAAAGGTTTATTAATTTTTCCCGGAATTTATTTAACTTTGGCCTCTGCTATAGCTTTTCTGATAGTTCTTTTTTTACTTCCTGAAACTCATCCCTTGAAATCTCAAAAACTATGTGCAAAATATAAAAATTTAAAAAACTAAGTTGTTTTTTACGGAAGATACATTATATTTTAGGAAAAATTTCCTTCTTAGGTTTTTAAAATAAAAAGAGGGAGGAGTATTAAAATATGGCTTTAGATCCGGAAATAAAACAAAAGATTATTGAAAAGTTTAGAAGACATCCTAATGATACAGGTTCTTCTGAAGTTCAGATTGCGTTATTGAGTGCAAGGATTAAAATTTTGGAAGAGCATTTAAAAATTCACAAAAAGGACTACCATTCTCGAAGAGGATTGATGAAACTTATAGGGCAAAGAAGGGCGCTTTTAAATTATCTTAAAAAAAAAGATTTTACAAGGTATCAAAATCTTATCAAAGAATTGGGTCTTAAAAAGTAAAAAATTGAGTTAAAAAGCTTAAGTCCTTTAAAGTTTACTCTTGACAATTTTAAGAAAGCTTTTATAAAAAATTTAGAGAAATTAGTTGTTTAAGGAGGTGAATATGAATAAGGCAGAATTGGTAAAAAGAATGGCTGAAATCGCAGAAGTTTCTAAAGGAACAGCAGAAAAGTTATTAGATTCTTTTATGCAAGCAGTAGAGGAAGCTATTTCCAAGGGTGACAAAGTAGTATTGGTAGGTTTTGGAACTTTTCAAGTAGTAACTAGAGCCTCCAGAGAAGGAAGAAATCCTAGGACAGGTGAACCTTTGAAGATTCCTTCTAAGAAAATAGTTAAGTTTAAACCTGGTAAAAAATTGGAGGAAGCTGCTGAAAAAGCTTAAATTTTTATTAGTGGGGGGCTTCCCCCGCTATTCTATTTTAATCCAGAAGTCTCCTACATTAGGATTATCAAAAATGTTTTTGTCTAAAATAAGAATTTTAAAATTATCTATTTCTCTTTTTTGTAGATTTTTGGGAATTCCCCATCCGTAAATTATTCTGTGTTTTTCTGAAAAGAAAACTATTTTATAATTAGAATGTTTTTTTAAAGAACTAATAAGATATTCTGCAAGATGTTCATTTTTTAACACTTCAGCTTGATAAAAGTTTTCAAACTGGGTACCTTTTAAAGATTGCCAAAGTGAAGATTCTAAATAAATTTTATAAGGAGGATTAAATAAGTCTATTTCTGGTAATTTTAATTTTTCTTCAAGAGATAGTTCTTTAAGTCCTTTTGCCCAAACTTTTTTAAATAAATCTTCTTCCACATCCATAGCTAAGACTTTAACATTGTTATCTTTAGCCCATAAAAGTATTTTTTCATGAAACTTCTTGTAAGGAAATTCAGATAGCATGTCTTTTAACTCTTTAGTGCTTAAACGATTGTTCATAAATTCGTCTAGATTTTTTTGAAAAGACTTAGGTAACTCACCTAGTCCTATAATTAGAGGTATACGAGATTTAGATAAAGTTTTTAAAAATTCATCTAAAAAGTTATAGTCTGAAAATTCAGAAAAATTTAGTCCTACTAAAATAATTTGAGTGTCTAACAATTTTTTAACTAACTCTTCTAATGATAACACGGAATTTAATTCTACAGCCCAGTAGTTTTTTTGAATGGGTATTTTAATTCCTCTTGAAGAAGGGTATTTATTAGAAAGTAAAATTTTTCCTTTTTTTATAAAAATTTCGCTAAAAGAATCAAGGGAAAAAAGTTGGTTCAGAGCTAATTCTATTTCTTTACTTGATGAAGCCCAGATAAAACCTATTAGATGTTGAGAAGTATAGGGATGAGGAAAAATTTTTAGATAAAAACCCTCTTTAAAAGGTAAATTTTTAAGTTCAGGAAAAGGAGGTTCTTGAAGGTACAAAATGTTTTCTTTTAAAGACTGAGGAAGAATTGGATTTTCAAGTATAAGTTTGTATCCCTTTTCGCGAAAAAGATTAATAATTTTTTGATAAAAGGCAAAGTCTTTTTCAGAGCATACTATAGTTCCTGCAGAAGAAAATAAAGTACTTAAGACAGGTTCTATTTCTTCACTACTCAAATTTCTCCAAAGTTTGTACTCCGGATCAAGATAAATAGCTATAGGTTTACTTTTTAATTTTACTTCCACTTTCTCTTTCAACTTATTCAATTTTACCTGAAAAGTTTCCCAGCCAGTTTCAGTTTCTACTCCGATAGTTAACACTTCATTTCTTAAAGGTAAGGTCTGAAAAAGTAAGAGTTCCAGTATGTAGCCATCTTTATTCTCAATTAAAAAATTAATTTTTCCACTTAAGTTAATTTTGTGAAAAAGATTGAGAGGGTAGGAAGAAAAAAAGTTTTGAAAATCTTCTAAAGAAACTTTGCTATAAAGGTAAGTGTTTAAAAATTTTTTAAGTAGAAAAAAGAAATTTTTTTCTCCTAAACTTTCAGCTAAGTTAAAAATATAAAAAAATCCTATTCCTTCTGTTTCAGGTAAAGACAAGTAGTTTTTTCTAAAAAGTTCCTTAGAAGGAGAAAACTGATAATCTACTAAATACTCAGTTAAACCCTTAATAAGGATTTTTTCGGTTAACCTTATTCCAAAAGAAAGAAGGTTAGTTATAAATTTTTTTATTACTAATTGTTCCCAGTTACTTTTCTTTATTTCGTTTTCTTCTAAAACAAGCAAGTTGGGAAGTTCTTTTGGAGACTTGAGAGGGTTTTCCAAAATGAAAATATTTTTATAAGGAAAAGGTCCTACAATTTCTTCGTAGTAAGAAAAAAGCTTTTTTAAAGAAGCACTTTTAGTTTCAAAATTTTTTATAAAGTTTGGAGAAAAATAAAAAACTTGCAAGGCATATTTTTCAAATTTTAGAGTTGATTTTTTGAATTTCCCCAACACAAGATATGGAGCACTTATCGGAGAGTTTATTGAAAAAGTATATAAAGTAGAAACATTTTCTATGTATTTTTTTTCTATCTGGTCATAAGGAATTAAAATATCCCACTCTTCTGAAGAAGCTTCTAACTTAATGGAAAGAGTATAAGACGAAGGTACATTAGGGAAAGGTAAAAAATTTTCTATTAAAATTAAGGGGGAAGACCAGACCTTAATGTGGGTTTCAAATTCTAAATACAAAATTTGTGGCTTTTCTTTAGTTATTATTCCTAAAGTTTCTTCCTCTATTAAAGGAGAAAATGAAAGATTGTCTAATAAGATTTTTTTTAAGACAAGATTTTTGATATTTATTTTATAATATTTTTTAGAAGGAAGTTCTATTAAAGCATTGCCTTTTAAAATACCTTGAGAGAGGTTAAGAATTAGTTCAGCTTTTATGTGAGGATAAGATTTTAGATTTGAGCCATAAAGAGTTTTGTTGGTTAACAATGAAAAAATAATAATTATAAAAAAACTGAGTAAAAAAAACTTTTTCATAGGAAATTTTAGTAAAAGAATTTATTAAAGAAGTATAACATACTTTGGAAAATTTTTCTATTGAAAAAAGGATTCTTTTTTTAGGTTTTTGAGAAACCTTAACTTTTTTAAAATAAGTGGTATATTTAATATTGTCGAATTTAAAAAGGGTTTTAAATATAAAAGAAAATTTGAAATCCTCTTGACAGAAATTTAAAAAAGTTGTATATAAAAGGCTTGTTAAATTTTTAATTGAATTAATTGAGGGAGATTATGCCAACAATTAATCAATTGGTAAGATTGGGAAGAAAGAAAAAAGAGAGAAAATCTAAAGCACCTGCGTTGCAGGGATGTCCTCAAAAAAGAGGGGTTTGTGTGAGGGTTTATACTGTAACTCCTAAAAAACCTAATTCTGCATTGAGAAAAGTAGCAAGAGTAAGATTGACCAATGGGATAGAAATTACTGCTTATATTCCTGGAATAGGACACAACCTACAGGAACATTCTGTAGTTTTGGTAAGAGGAGGTCGTGTAAGAGACCTACCTGGGGTAAGATATAAGATAATTAGGGGAGCACTTGATGCTGCAGGAGTTCAAAACAGAAGAAAGTCTCGTTCTAAATATGGTGCTCCCAAGCCTAAATCTTAATTGGTAGGAGATGATTTATGCCGCGAAAAGGACCTGTACCTAAAAGAGAAATTCCACCAGATCCTAAATTTGGAAGTGTGTTGGTAGCAAAGTTTATTAATAATCTTATGAAGGATGGTAAGAAAAATATAGCGCGTAAAATTTTTTATGAGGCTTTAGAAAGATTGAGAGAAAAGTCAGGTGGAGAGGACCCTTTGAAACTTTTTGAAAAAGCTATAAATAATGTTAAACCTTTGATAGAAACTCGCTCAAGAAGAATAGGAGGTGCAACTTATCAAGTACCTGTAGAAGTAAGACCTGAGAGGCAAATTTCTTTAGCTATTAAGTGGATTATTAAAGCTGCTAGAGCTCGTAACGAGAAAACTATGGTTGAGCGTTTGTCTAACGAATTATGGGACGCTATACATGAAAAAGGAGCAGCTATAAAAAAAAGAGACGACACCCATCGTATGGCTGAATCTAATCGAGTTTTTGCTCATTATCGTTGGTAAGTTAACTTCTCTTTAATTTGGTACTTTAAAAATTATTATGGATAAAATTTTATAGGTTTAAAAATTTGTTTTCTTTAAAAGTAGGTGTTTTTTATGAATCTGGAAGCTTTAAAAATTTTACAGACAACTAGAAATATCGGATTTGTAGCCCATATTGATGCTGGAAAAACAACCACTACTGAGAGGGTTTTATATTATACAGGTAAAACCTATAAAATTGGAGAAGTGCATGAGGGTACTGCAGTAATGGACTTTTTACCTCAAGAGCAAGAAAGGGGTATAACTATTACTTCTGCTTGTACTACTACTTTTTGGAGAGGTTATAGAATAAATATTATTGATACTCCTGGACATGTAGATTTTACTATTGAAGTAGAAAGAAGTCTTAGGGTGCTTGATGGAGCTGTGGTTATCTTTTGTGCTGTAGGGGGGGTTGAGCCTCAATCTGAGACAGTTTGGAGACAGGCTAATAAGTATAAAGTTCCAAGATTAGCTTTTATAAATAAAATGGATAGAATAGGAGCCAATTTTGAGAGGGTGGTAGAAGAAATTAGACAAAGATTAGGAGCTAATCCTTTAGTAGTACAACTTCCTTTAGGTGTGGAGGAAAATTTTATAGGTGTCATAGACTTAATTGAAATGAAAGCCATAGTTTGGGATGAGGATATCTTAGGAGCTAAATATAGATATACTGATATTCCTGTAGACTTAAAAGATAAAGCAGAAGAGTATAAACTTCAAATGCTTGAAAAGCTAGCAGATATTAATGATGTAATTATGGAAAAGTACTTAGAAGGTAAAGACTTGTCTTCTGAAGAAATAAAAAAAGCCATAAGAGAAGCTACAATTTCTTTTAAAGTGGTACCTGTTTTGTGTGGTTCGGCTTTTAAAAATAAAGGAATTCAACCTTTACTTGATGCTATAGTAGATTATTTACCTTCTCCCTTAGATATACCTCCGATTAAAGGAATTAATCCTGAAACAGGAGAAGTGGAAGAAAGACTTACTGATCCAGATGCACCCTTGTCAGCTTTAGCTTTTAAAATAATGACTGACCCTTATGTTGGAACCCTTACCTTTCTTAGAATATATTCTGGATACTTAGAAAGCGGTATGAGTGTTTATAATTCTACTAAAAGAAAAAAAGAAAGAATCGGGCGTCTGGTAAGAATGCATGCTAATCACAGAGAGGAAATATCTTATGCTGGAGCAGGTGATATTGTGGCAGCTCTTGGTTTAAGAGTTACTACTACTGGAGATACTCTTTGTGATGAAACTCATCCTATTGAACTTGAAAAACTGGAAATTCCTGAGCCTGTTATTTCTGTGGCTGTTGAACCTAAGACCAAAGCAGACCAAGAAAAACTTGGTATAGCTTTACAAAAAATAGCCTTAGAGGACCCTTCTTTTAGGGTATCTGTAGACCAAGAGACAGGACAAACACTTATTTGGGGAATGGGTGAGCTACATTTGGAAATTATTGTAGATAGACTGTTAAGGGAATTTAAGGTAGGGGTAAATGTAGGAAAACCAGAAGTAGCTTATAAAGAAACAATCACTACTAAAGCTGAAGCAGAAGGAAAATACATAAAACAAACAGGTGGAAGAGGACAATACGGACATGTTAAACTTGTTGTAGAACCTAATCCAGGGAAAGGTTTTGAATTTGTTTCTGAAATAGTGGGTGGAGTGATTCCTAAAGAATTTATTCCTGCTATTGAAAAGGGTGTTCGAGAAGCTACTCAAGAGGGTATTATTGCTGGTTATCCTGTTTTGGATGTAAAGGTAAGATTGGTAGACGGAAGTTATCACGAGGTAGATTCAAGCGATTTAGCTTTTGCTATAGCAGGTTCTTTAGCTTTTAAATCTGCATGTCAGAAAGCTAATCCAGTACTTCTTGAGCCTATTATGAAACTTGAAGTGATAGTTCCTGAAGAGTATTTAGGAGAAGTTTTAGGAGATATCTCTTCAAGGAGAGGTAAGATTGAAGGTATGGAAATTAGAGGTAATGTGAGAGTAATTAAAGCTTTTGTTCCTCTTTCTGAGATGTTTGGTTACGCTACAGTTTTGAGGTCTTTAACTCAGGGACGAGGAAATTTTACTATGCAGTTTGACCGATACGAGAAGGTACCAACTCACTTAGCTGAAGAAATTGTCAAGAAGGCTAAGGGTTTTTAAATTTTTAAGGGAGGAAAGGTGAGATGGCGAAGCAGAAGTTTGAGAGGAAGAAGCCTCATTTGAATGTAGGGACGATAGGGCATATAGACCATGGTAAGACTACACTAACGAGTGC
>JAUQQL010000006.1 GCA_030578315.1 Thermodesulfobacteriota bacterium
ATACATAATTTGAGGTAAGCTTATGAAAACAGTTATTATAAGAGCTGAAAGATGTATAGGTTGTAATCAATGTGTATTCAATTGTGCCTTTGTTCATACTACTTTAGTTCCTTTTAAGCCTAGAATTAATATTATTTTTTCTGAAGAAGAGAAGAACTTCCCTAATAAGTGTAGACACTGTAATCCTGCTCCTTGTCAAAAAGCTTGTCCTACTGAGGCTATTTATAGAGAGGGTAAATTTAATATAGTATTAATAGAAGCTGAGAAGTGTATTAACTGTGGTTCATGCGCTTTAGTTTGTCCTTTTAGTGTAATAAGATTTGCTAAGATTTCTGAAACACAAGAAGTAGCTTTTAAATGTGATCAGTGTGTTTTTAGACTGGAAAAGGGTGAAATTCCAGCTTGTGTAGAGGCTTGTAAAACTGGAGCACTTATATTTGAGGAACTTAATTTTTATTTAAAAGAAAGAGCCAAAGAAAAAGTAAGTCGCAAAAAAGTATCCTCTTGGGGGCTTCTTAGAAATTATTATCAACAACTTAAAGAAATAAATCAAAGGGGGTAAAAAATGAAAGATCATAAAAAACTTACTATATGGAGTGAAGCGCAAGCTTTAATTAAAAAAGCTAAGGAAGAGGGCATTGAAACCCTTTGGGATAGAAAAAGAGCTCAGGAACCTCACTGTGGTTACTGTGAACTTGGACTTTCTTGTAGAAACTGTGCTATGGGACCTTGTAGAATTGACCCTTTTGGTGAAGGTCCTCAGAAGGGAGTTTGTGGAGCTAATGCAGATATAATTGTGGCAAGAAATCTTTTAAGAATGATTGCTGCAGGAGCAGCCTCTCATTCAGACCATGGAAGAGATCTGGTAGAAGTTCTTTATAAAGTAGGGGAAGGAGAAGTTTCGGGTTACAAAATATCAGATTTTGAAAAACTTAAAAGGATTGCTCAAGAATTTGGCCTTTCAATTGAAGGAAAAAACCAACAGGAGATAGCTAAGGAGTTAGCTTTAGAACTTATGGAAGAATACGGAACAAAAAAACATCGTCTTACTTTTATTAGTAGAGTTCCCCAAGTACGAATTGAGCTTTGGGAAAAGTTAAAAGTTGTTCCTCGGGGTATTGACCGAGAAGTTACAGAAGCTATGCATAGAACTCATATGGGGGTAGACAATGATTATATTTCTCTCCTTTTACATGGAGTTAGAACCAGTCTTTCAGATGGCTATGGAGGTTCAATGATTGCTACAGAAGTTTCAGATATTCTTTTTGGGACTCCTGAACCTAGAATTTCTAGTCTTAATTTCGGAGTTTTAAAAGAAGACCATGTTAATATTTTAATTCACGGACATAATCCTGTAGTTTCAGAAATGATTTATCTTGCAGTAACTGACTCTGAACTTAATGAGTTAGCTCAGTCTTTGGAAGCTAAAGGTATTAATCTTGCTGGTCTCTGTTGTACAGGAAATGAACTTTTAATGAGAAAGGGCATCCCTATGGCAGGTAATCACTTACTAACCGAGTTAGTAATAGTTACAGGAGTAGTAGATGCTATAGTGGTTGACTACCAATGTGTTATGCCTTCTTTAGCTGAAGTAGCTAAATGCTATCATACACTCGTGTTTTCAACTTCTGAAAAAGCAAGATTTCCAGGAATGGAACATGTGGAATTTACTCCTGAGAATGCCAAAGAAAAGGCTTATGAATTAGTTAGAAAAGCAGTAAAAAATTTTAAAAACAGAATACCGTCTAAAATTTTTCTTCCTTCTAAAGAAATGAAAAGTATGACGGGTTTTTCTGTAGAGGCTATTTTAAGAACTTTAGGTGGAAGCTTAGAGCCTTTAATTAATGCTATAAAAACAGGTAAAATTAAAGGAGCAGTTGGAATAGTAGGTTGTAACAATCCCAAAATAAAACAGGACTATGGACATGTAGAATTAGCTAAAAAGCTTATAGCTAACGATATTTTGGTTTTAACTACAGGTTGTGCTAATGTTGCTATTGGAAAAGCTGGACTTCAAGTTCCTGAAGGTAAAGAGTTTGCAGGTCCTGGACTTAAAGAAGTTTGTTCAGCTTTAGGTATTCCTCCTTCTTTACATGTAGGTTCTTGTGTAGACAATTCAAGAATTTTAGTTATAGCTTGTGCTTTAGCAAAAGCCTTAGGAGTTGATATTAAGGATTTACCGTTAGCTGGTGCAGCTCCTGAATGGTATTCGGAAAAAGCTGTAGCTATAGCTTTTTATGTTATGGCAAGTGGAATTTTCACAGTATTAGGAGTTATGCCCCCTGTTTTGGGAAGTAAAAATATTGTTGAGCTTGCTACTTCAGGTTTAGAAAACATCTTCGGAGCTAGATTTGCTGTGGAACCAGACCCTTTAAAAGCTGCAGACTTGATTATAGAACATATAAATCAAAAAAGAAAAGCCTTAGGATTGGAATGATTTAAAAGTCTTTTTTAAATTTTTTGATATAGGTCAAGGTTTTAATTTTATAAAGTTTTATATTTTAAAATATAAACTTTAAAAAGGTAGGTTATAAAAACTATGAAATGTCCTGGTCAGGATACTAGATACTGGAAAGAAGATGCTATTTTTGAAATGAACTGTCCTTATTGTGGAGCAGTTATAGAATTTTTTAAAGACGATACTATAAGAAGGTGCAAGTCTTGTGGTAAAAATGTACCTAATCCAAGAATGGACTTTGGATGTGCAGCTTATTGTAAATATGCGGATATTTGTTTAGGAGAATTACCTTTAGAACTTGTTAAACAAAGAGCTGAGCTTTTAAGAGATAGAGTAGCACTTGCCTTAGAGAGAGAATTAAAAGACAAAGAAAAACTTTCTATGATTAAAAAGGCTTCTTGTCTTGTAGAAAAATTTTTTAAAGAAAAAGAAGAATCTCCCGGGTTTCCTCTTTTATTAACTTATTTTTATTATCTAAATGAAGAAGAAAGAGAACATATTTGGAAAGTCTCTAATTTTCCTGAAACACTTTTTTACGAAATAAGAGAAAGTCTAGAAAAACTTCCACCTAATTTAACTCCAGAAGAATTAGCTAAACAATTAATATTCTCTTAAAATAAATTTTATAGGAGACAACATGGCAAAAGTAAAGCGAAACATAATTGAAATTGATGAAGAGTTTTGTAATGGATGTGGTAAATGTGTGCTTTTCTGCCAAGAAGGAGCTTTAACCATAGTAGATGGAAAAGCTAAGCTCGTTTCTGAAGCCCTTTGTGATGGATTAGGTGCCTGTGTAGGGGAGTGTCCTACAAGAGCTCTTAGGGTTGTAGAAAAAGAAGCTGAGAAATTCATTTTTCCTCATAATTCTAAAGAAGAAAAAAGATCTCTTAATTGGCCTGTTAAGATTAAACTAATTCCTGTTGATGCTCCATTTTTAATGAAGTCTAGACTTTTAATTTGTGCTGATTGCTGTCCAGTAGTCTTTTTAGAAATTCATAATACAATTTTTAAAGAAAGAAAAGTTCTTATAGGGTGTCCTAAAATAGAAAGTAAAGAGTTTTATCAAAGAAAATTAGCAGAAATTTTAAAGAAAAATTTTATAAATTCTTTAGAAGTGGCTATAATGGAAGTTCCTTGCTGTAAAGGATTGTTATTTGCTGTTAAGGATGCTTTAAAGGAGACAGGATTAAACTTGCAACTAAAAGCGTACATTATTGAAATAAATGGAAAAATAGTTAAAGAAGAGTATTTTTAAAATTTCATTGAATATTAAGTATTCTTTTAGCACCTGCATAACGCACACGATAATATTCTTCTTCTAAAGAATCTATAGCCAAACCTTTTTTCCGGGAAGATACATGGATAAACTTGTTATCTCCTAAATAAATACCTACATGAGAGATAGTATTTCCACGAGTTTTAAAAAAGACCAAATCTCCAGGAAGAAGTTCGTGTTTTTCTACATTTCTTCCTATTTTAAATTGTTCTACAGAACTACGAGGAAGTTTTATGCCAAATTCTTCATAAACTAGCTTTACAAACATGGAACAGTCTAAATAACCATTTCCATTTCCTCCCAATTTATACCTAACATTCTGATACTCTTCAGCTATTTTAAGAAATTTTTCCTTCAAGTATATTTTTTCTCTCTCTTCTTTCATTTTTTTAAATTTTTGACTTAAACTTTCTTCTTCCTCTTGATAATATGCTACAGGATTTTCCAAAATGAAAGGTTGGTCAAGACTTTTTAAAACAGGAACTTTTAAAATTTGCCCTACAACTATAACATTTTCCTGAAGATTATTAAATTTTTTAATTTCCTCTATAGGTATTCCATATTTTAAAGAAATCCTGTAAAGTGTTTCCCCTTCTTGAACATAGTGCAATATAAAGTCATTATGTTGAGTAATCTCTTGAAAGGCAGGAATTTTTAAAAGTTGGCCCACTTTCAAAAAATTATGATCTAGTTGATTTATATTTTTTAACTCTTCTACTGTAATTCCATATCGTTTGGCTATACTAAAAAGAGTATCTCCTTTTTTTACTGTATAATAAGTAAATTTTTCTTCTTCATAATCTGTAAGATGGGGATCTAATTTTTTTAAGCTTGCAATTTCTTTTTCTTCTTTATTTTCTCTGTAATCCATTTTAGAAATATTTTTAGATATTAAAAGTTTTTGCCCAGGTTTAAGAGCGTAAGTTTTTAGATTATTCATAGCTTTTAATTCATCTACAGTAATACCATGTTTTTTAGCTATACTAAAAAGAGTATCTCCTTTTTTTACAAAATAATAAGCGAAATTTTTTGAAGGAGATTCATTTTTAACTTTGTATTTTTTCTTTTTATGCTTGGAGGAACTATTAGAAGTAATATTTATTTTAATGGTTGAACTTTTAAGTTTTTTTGTTTTGGAAGTTCTTTCAGGAATATGTTTACTTAATCCTTCTTTAGTTCCAAAAAAAAGAAAAAAAAAACTTAAAAATATATAAATATAACTTAAAATTTTCATTGTAAAATGATAATAAAAAGTAAAAATAATTAATTTTTTTATTATTGTATACCTAAAATTTTCAAAAAGTCAAGCACATGTGAATCTGAATTAAGTATTTATGCCGAAATATAAAAAGTTTTTTAAGATAAAACCTTCAGAGAAAGAGCTTACCGAAAGAGGGTTTATGAGGAGGAGATTTTTTAACGAAATCCACTTGGTTTAGATGGAAAGGGAAAGATAGATTTTTATGAAAAGTAGAAGTTTTTGCATAAGTTTCGTTGGTTTTTAGAAAAACAAAGAAAGACTTAACTTTACTTAAAAAACTTGAAATTCTCAAGGATGCTTCAAAGTTTTCAATTATAGAAAGTCTTATTTAAGAGTTGGCAAAGGTAGAGAAGATTTAACAGAAATCTTAAAGAAGGGTTTATAGATTATAGGGAAGATGAGCTAAAAGAGGACATAGAGGGATTTAACCGAGGACTTATGGAGTATTTGATTTGGTATAATCCAGAGAGAATTCATTCAAAAGTTTGACAAATTTAAGTTTCAGTGTTAAGTTTGTTTTTAATCAAAAAATTTAAAATCTTTTATATCTTTTTTAAGTTTTTGTATTTTTGTAATGTAAAACAATAATGTTTTTAAAGGTTTTAAAAAGTAAGATTCATTTTGCTAAAGTAACAGATAAAAATCTTTATTATGAAGGTAGTTTAACTCTTGATAGAGAACTTATGCGAAAAGCTGAACTTAAACCTTTTGAAGCAGTTTGGATTTATAATCTTAATAATGGCAACCGCTTTGAAACTTATCTTATAGAAGGAGAAAAGGGAGAAGTGATTTTAAATGGAGCTGCAGCTAGACTCGGAGAGGTAGGGGATAAAATTATTATAGTGTCTTATGCTTGGGTTTCAGAGGAAGAATTACAAAACTTTAAGGCTAAGATTTTGTTTTTAGACGAAGATAATCGTATTAAAGAACTTCATGAAAAAGCTTTATCCGGTTAGTTTAGGATGCCCTAAAAATAAAGCAGATTTTGAGAAACTTTTGGCTTTACTTTTAAGAAGAAATTTTCAGATAACCTTAGACCCAGAATCTGCAGATTTTTTGTGGATAAATACTTGCGCTTTTATAAAGCCAGCGGTTCAGGAATCAATAAAAGTTATTTTGGAGTTAGGAAGTCTTAAAAAACCCTTTCAAAAACTTGTAGTTTCTGGATGTTTACCAGCTCGGTATAAACAAACTGAGTTAAAAAAACTTTTTCCTGAAGTGGATAAATTTTACGGTATCGAGCCTTACAGGTATTTTACTGAAAAAGAACCTACAGAAAGAATTCTTTCTGAAACACCCTTTTATGCCTACCTAAAAATTACAGAAGGTTGTAGTCATGCTTGTACTTACTGTATCATACCTAAAATAAGAGGACCTTTTAAAAGTAAGCCTTTGGAACTTCTCCTTGAAGAAGCAAAAAACTTAGTAAAAATGGGGATAAAAGAACTTATTCTAGTTGGTCAAGACACAACTGTTTATGGAAAAGATCTTGGTATAAAAAACGGCTTAGAAGTTCTTTTAGAAAAACTTTCGTTTTTAGAAATTCCCAGAATAAGAGTTTTATACTTAAATCCAGCAACTTTAAATTCATCTAAAATTAGAAGTATTCTTGAAAATCCTAAAGTTTTACCTTATTTTGACCTTCCCATTCAACATGCTCATCCTGAAATTTTAAAAAAAATGAGGCGTCCTTACGGGCCAGATAAAATTTGGGAACTTGTTGAAGAAATTCGCAGTTTAACTCCCTTTTCGGCTATCAGAACTACAATTATGGTAGGTTTTCCTGGAGAAACTGAAAAGGAGTTTGTTTATCTTCTTGAGTTTTTAAAATTAGTTAAATTTGACTACTTAGGAGTGTTTATTTTTTATCCTGAAGAAGGGACCCCGGCTGAAAAATTTGATTTTCAAATTCCTTATAAAGAAAAGTTAAGAAGAAAAAAAGAAGTTTTAAAACTGCAGAGAGAAATTTCTAAAGAGAGACTTTCTCAAAGGATAGGAACGACAGAGGAAATTTTACTTCTTGGAGAAAAATCAACTCGAAGTTTATATGGAATTTCTAAAATCCAAGCTCCTGAAATTGACGGCTTAACTTATGTAGTTTTAAATAAAAACTTTAATAAAAATCTACCTCTTCCTGGAGAAATTGTTAAAGCAAAAATTAAAAAAGCAAGTTTTTATGACCTTTGGGCAGAGCTTTTTATAACTGAGAATCAAGTTTAAATAACATTAAACCTCTTCGTATGCTATTTCCAAAACTTCTTTTATATTTTCTTGTGTAATTTCTTTATGAACTCCGTAAAGTTTATAAATGAAATAAGCTTGTTGAGCTAAAAAATTTAGATCTTCAGGTTTTATGGATAATTCTTTTAAGGATAAAAGGAGACCAAGTTCTTTTAACCAACTTATAAAACGCTCAATACCTCTTTTGGGGTCTTTGGTTTTAAAAACTCTTTCAAAAAATCTTTTTACCATCGAAGTGTTAGAATATTTTTTTAGCCAGGCTCTAGTTAAGATAGCCAGTCCTAAACCATGAGGAATTCCAAAAACTCCGCTTAAGGTATGTTCTATGGCATGAATTTTGAATTTACAAACTCCTACTCCTGCTCTTAAAAGACCACATAGAGCCAAACTTGATGCCCACATTAGGTTAGCTCTAGCTGAATAATTTTCTGGCTCTTTTACTGCTACTTTAGACCATTTTATAATGTTTTTCATAAGCGCAACCATAAAATCCTCGGTCAAATTTTCTTCTTTATTTTCTCTGTGAAGGAAGGTTTCCAGAACATGAGAGAAAGCATCAAAACTTGCATAAGCTGTATAGTCTGAAGGTAAACTAAAAGTTAAAGTAGGGTCTAAAAAGCTTATCCGTGGATATAAAACACTTCCTCTTAAACTTAATTTAAGTTTTTTTTCGTAATTAGTAATTACACAAACTTCATTAAGTTCGGAGCCCGTTCCTGAAACTGTAGGAACCGCAATTAAGGGTAAAGCTCTTTCGGGAACCAGTCTTTTTTCAAAAAGTTTCCAAAAATCTTCTTTATAAAACACTCCACAAGCTATAGCTTTTCCAGCATCTATAACACTTCCCCCTCCTACAGCCAGAATTACTTCTACTTGTTCCTTTTGAACTAAATTTACTCCCTCCAAAACCTGGCTTAAAGTAGGACTAGGTTTGATTCCTCCTAATTCAACCAATTTAGTGTCTTTTTCGTTTTTAAAAAGGTCTAAAATTTTCTGATAAAGACCTGTTTGTTTTATGGAATTTCTTCCATAAATAAACAAAATCTTTTTTCCATATCTTAAAGTTTCTTCAGGTAGTTTGGCTAAAATATTTTTTCCAAAAATGATCTTTGTAGGAATTTGCCAAATAAAATTTTTCATAACTTAATCTTGTTTTTTTAAGATGACTTTTTATAATTTCATAAAGTTTAACTTTGATTTATAAATTTTGTAGACTTTCAAAAATAAAATAGAAAAGGTGTAACTGTGAATTTTAAGTTTTGGAGTTTTCCTATTTTTACTATCTTGCTTTTAGGAGGTATAATTTGGGTAGCTCTTAATGACTTAAACTTTTATGCAGACGCTAACTTTAAGTGTTTAAAATGTCATAAAGGTTTTCAAAGTTTAGAAAATATTGTTAAAGAAAAGGGTATTACTAAAGATGAGGAATTGAGAAATTTAATAAGAAAGGGACCCAAAGCAGGTCTTCATACTACCTCTTCCGAAGAGGATTTGGAAAAGGCTATTAAGTACTTGCAATTAAAAAAATAAAATTTTAGATGTTATTAAATAGTGAAAATCTAGACGAAACTCATTTAAAAGAACATATTTTTTCTCTTTTTAAAAAATTTAAAAAACCTCTTTTACTTAAAGAAATTTATCATCTTTTGAATGTTCCTTCTTTTGCTAGACCTTTGATTAGAAAACTGATTTATCAGCTCGTAGAAGAACAAAAGTTAGTAAGTTTAAAAAAAAGAAAATTTTTTCTTCCTAAAGAGGAGGAAGTTTACAAAGGCAGACTTAGGGTACATCCAGGGAAATTCGGTTTTGTTGAAACTGAAGAAGGTAAAACCATATTCATACCTTCTAGAAAAATGAAAAAAGCTATAGACGGCGATATAGTTTTGGTAAAAATTTATAAAACCACTTCCAAAGGTCCAGAAGGAACTATTATTAAAGTATTGAAACGAAAACGTAGAAATATTGTAGGATATTTAGTTAAAAGAAAAAAGTTTCATTTTGTTGAACCTGATGACCCTAAGTTTCCTTTTGAAATTTATATTCCTAAAAAAAGAAAACACAAAGCTAAAATTGGAAACTTAGTAGTGGCGAAAATTGTTGAACCAAATTCAGAGTTTGGGCTTCCGATAGGAGAAATAATAAAAGACTTAGGAGATCCTAATTTTCTTGAACCCCACTGTTGGGCTGTTATTTATAAAATGGAATTACCTCACGAGTTTGGTCAAAAGGTTGAAAAAGAGTTAGCTTATTTACCTGATAAAGTTTTGAGCAAGGATAGAAAAGGAAGAAAGGACTTAACTCAAATTCCTTTCATTACCATAGACGGAGAAAATGCTCGAGACTTCGACGATGCTATATGTGTCAGAAAAAATAGTAAAGGATTTAAACTCTGGGTAGCTATTGCTGATGTTTCTTACTATGTGACTAAAAATTCTAATTTGGACAGAGAAGCTTACTTAAGAGGAACAAGTGTTTATTTTCCTAACATGGTTATTCCAATGTTTCCTGAAAAACTTTCTAACCATCTTTGCAGTTTAAATCCTTTGGTTGAAAGATTGGCCATGGTAGTAGAGATGGATTTTAATAATTCTGGAGAACTAGTGGATCGTAAGTTTTACGAAGCAGTTATAAAGTCTAATGCACGTCTTACTTACACTGAAGTAAAAAGAATGTTTGTGGACAAAGACAAAGAAATTCTTGAAAAATATAGATTTTTAATTCCTATGTTAGAAGAAGCTTTGGAACTTGCCAATCTTTTAAGAGCAAAACGTTTAAACAGAGGAAGTCTAGATTTTGACCTTCCTGAAGCTGAAGTTATTGTTAGCAAAGGAGAAATAGAAAGCATTATAAAAAGAGAAAGAAACATAGCTCATATGCTTATTGAAGATTTTATGATTGCAGCTAACGAAGCTGTAGCTGAGTACTTGACTGAAAGAGGCTATCCCTTTCTTTACAGAGTTCATGAAGAGCCTGATTTCAATAAATTAAAAGAACTACTGGAAATATTATCAAGTTTAGGCATGGAAATGGAGTTACCTCAAGAAGTTTCTCCGCAGGTGTATCAGGAGATGATTTTTAAGTTTAAAGATACTCCTTCAGCTTATCTTTTTAACACCCTTCTTTTAAGATCTTTAAAACAGGCTAAATACTCCCCCCACAATGTAGGTCACTTTGGACTTGCTTCTACTTGCTATTGTCACTTTACATCTCCTATTAGGAGATATCCAGATCTGATAGTTCATCGAGTTCTTAAAAGTGCTTTAAAAAATAAAAAATTTCCTTACACAGAAGAAGAACTAGAAATTATGGGTAAGTATCTTTCCGAAAGGGAAAGACAAGCTGAAGAAGCAGAAAGAGAAATTTTGAAAAGATTTCAAGCTCTTTTTATGAGAGATAAAGTAGGGCAAGTATTTTCTGGGATCATTACAGGTATTACAGCTTTTGGATTCTTTGTAGATCTTGAAGAGTATCTAGTAAGTGGAATAGTAAAATTGGCAGACCTTTTAGACGACTACTATGTATTAGATAAACAAGGTATTAGGTTGATTGGAAAAAAAACTGGAAAAATTTTCCAAATTGGTCAAAAAGTAAAAGTAAAAGTAAAAGAAATAGATTTGAAATATGCTTATGTAAATTTTATTCTTATGGATGTTAAAAACTAATTTAGGTAGGAATGCTTTTTCCAAGAGTTGTTAGGGCTAAGTTAACATGTAAAACCCCTTTCAAAGCTTGGATTTTGTCTGCAAGTTCTTTAATCTCGTTAGCCTTTCCTCTTACTAAAACCACTTCTAAACATCTCTCATGATCTACATGAAGATGTTGAGCGGTTATTATTTTATCGTAATGGTCATGTTGAAGCTCTATTAATCGGTCTGTAAGTTCCCTTTTGTGATGGTCGTATAAATAAGTAATAACCCCTACTACTTCTTCTTTAGATTCCTTCCACTCTTCTTCTACTAACTTTTGTCTTATCAAATCCCTTATAGCTTCGGAACGGTTTGCATAGTGTTTTTTGTCTATATAATCGTCAAAAGCTTTAAGAAGTTCTTTAGGAATAGATACTCCAAAACGAGCTAATTCATCCATAATAAATGCTCCTTTTTAAAATTTTTTTCAGTTTAATAATAACAAGTTGTTAAAATTTGTAAAGAGGTATTTCTTTTAATTATTTTTAAAACATAACTTCTAAAGATCCGTATAAATTCCACATAGTCTCTAAAGGAACATACATGGTCATAGCTTTCATCAAGAGATTAGGATCTCCACTTCTAACCCACCTTTTAAGGTCGCTAATTTTTTTGGGAGTTTCAAGCCAGTTAGCACTTCCATAGTATTCAAACCAGTAATACTGAAAACCCAATCTCCAAAGAACTCTAGCATTTTTTATGTATTTCTTTTCAACAGACATATCCTGTTGCCAGTAAATTTCAGTTACATGTCCTCTGGTAGAAAGTTTATTTAAGTAAGGGTCTTCTGTTCCTACATGAAAGGGTATCCACCATTTAGAGCCGTAATTATATTCTAGACCGATTTTAGCTCCAGAAATAAGACTTAGAGGGATTCTTATTCCAGCATAGAATGCCCATCCAACTCTGGTGTCCATACTTTTTTTAATTTCCCTAGGATCTATAGACATCCCTGTAAGTAAAGAATAATAAAGTTTTAAATTATATGGAACTTTATCAATAAAAACAGGTAGTTCTATCTTTCCTATACCTTTGGGGTCAGCAGCACTTATACCTAAAGAAAGAAAATAATCTAAATCTTCAAAACTTAATAACTTGGTACTGCTTTGAGACCATACTAAACCTGCTTCGTAAATATCTCCTAAATTGTATTTAGTAGGAAGATAAGTTAACATGTAGCTTCCAAAGGTGGGATTAAAAAAGTAAAGTTCTCCTGAAGGAAAGTCCATTACCTCATTTGCTTTAAAAATTTGGAATCCGAGATATTTATTATTATCCTCGTAAATATCCCAGACGAATCCATAAAAATCTATATCGTCCTTGGCTCGATCAATAGGAGTTTTAAATCCACTTTCAAAACCTCTACCGTAACAAAATTTAATTCTTCCCCGTCCATAATCGTATCCTAAAGTTCCTCCATCAAATGGTACATCTATATTAATTCCAAGAGGAGAACCATCTTTTTCTTTTCTACCTTCGCGAAACTGTTGAGGAACTCCGTGAGTAGTTGGTCTTCTACCAAGAGAAAGCCAAATTGGAAGACCTCCAATGTTAGTCCAGTTAAAGTAAGCTCTATCTACATAAAGAACAGAATCTGAAGGTCTAACTCCGTAAGTAAAGTTATTTTTCATAGGAAAAAAAATGCCCGGTGAAACGAAATCGTCTCCCATACCCCACATTTTGTAATAGGCTAATCTCACTTTTATATTGATATTTTCCGTAGGAGTAATCATTATATTTACTCTCATACGATTTGTCCATAAAGAATCATTTTCCTCGGTATGTGAACGGGTCTTGGCTACATAGGGAGAAACATTTAAAAAATTACCAAACATATCTGTTAATTGTCCTCCATACATTTGAGCTATGTTAGGAAGTATACCAATCATAAAGGCATTGCTTTTTACCTTAGCTCTGGTTGAGTCTAACCTTGTTTTTATGTCTCCTGAAATTTTAAACTTTTCTATGTTTTCTTTAAGATTTTCTACCCGACCTTTAACCTCAAGAACTTCTTCTTTTTGAAACTTTTGGTTAGATTTTAGTTCCTTTAATTCTGCTTTCAAGTTTTCTAATTCTTTAGTTAAAATTTCTATTTTTTTTAAAAGTTCTTCTTCGCTCACAGCTAAACTCTGAGAAGAAATAAGACTTGATACAGCCAAAGTTATCAAAAATGCTCTAACCCTCATTTTGTACCTCCTACAATTTTTGATTTATTTTAAAAATCAGATATTTAATGAGTCAAAGTTTTATAATAACTTTTAATTTCTAAATACTTTTGCCAGGCCTTTCCAGAAGCAATAAGTTGTTTAGCTTTTTTAATGCCTCCTTTAAAGTCTATAGCTTTTTCACACAAATATAAAGCTCCTCCTAAGTTCATGAGAAGCATATCCATTATAGGACCCGTAAGTTCTCCCTTTAAAAGAGCTTCTAAAGTTTTTACATTTTCTTCCGGGGTTCCTCCTTGAAGCTTCTCAGGTTCTTCGCATAATTCAAAGCCAAAGTCTTCAGGGTCTATATAGTAAGTAGTGATCTTGCCCTCCCTTAATTCGGTAACTTTAGTTGAACCTGTAACTGTAATTTCGTCGTAACCTTCTTCGCCGAAAACTACTAAGGCTCTTTTGATAGCTAAATCGTCAAGTACATAAGCTATCTTTTCTGTAAGGAGAAAGTCATAAACTCCCAGAAGTTGATATTTAGGTTTTGCAGGATTTAAAAGAGGTCCAAGAGTGTTAAAAATAGTTCTTCCTATTTTTTTTCTAATATGAGCCACTTTTTTAAAAGCTGGATGATAAAGTGGAGCAAAGAGAAAAACAAATTTAACTTCTTTTAAAGCTTTAGCTAAAACCTCGGGGGCTAAATCCAGAGAAATTCCTAAAGATTCTATTAAATCTGCACTTCCACATCTACTTGAAATAGCTCTATTTCCATGTTTGACTACATAAATGTCTTCTTCCGAAGCTAAGGCTATAGCAACTGCGGTTGAAAAGTTAAAGGTGTGTTTTTGATCTCCTCCTGTACCACAGGTATCTACAACAATAGCTGAATCTGGAAGCTCGTAAGGAAAGGGTACCATAACTTCTCTATAAGCTAAAACTGCACCTACTATTTCCTGCCAACTTTCTCCTTTTTCTCTTAAGGCTATCAAAAATCTTTCTAACTCCTCTTCATCGCATTCTTCTGTAGCTATTTTTTTAAAAACTTCATAGGCCTCATCTTTGCTCAGATGTTTCTTTTCTTTTACCTTAACATAAGCTGTTTTTAAGTCCATAATAGTTCTAACCTCCTAAGTCTAACTTTTCTATCAATAAGGTTGGTGAACCTATGTTTCCGTAAAATTTTAAATCACTTCCTACTTCTATTACTTTTAAAAACAATTCAAAAAGATTGCTTGATAAGGCTAGCTCGCAAAAATATTCTCTAGGTTCGCCTTCTTTATAATAAATTCCTGAAACTCCAATAGAAAAATCTCCTGAAATAGGGTTTATAGTATGAGTTCCCAAGGTTTCTAGTACTTCAAAAATTTCCCTTTCTCTTTTTAAAAGATCTTCTGGCTTTAAATTACCGCTTTTTAAATAAAAATTGGTAGGAGATATTTTGGGCAAACTTCCTAAAGAGTCTCTTCTTGCATTTCCCGTAACTACCATGTTCAATCCCTTTTCTTTAGCCTTTTCCTTCCAATAAGTATTAAAGAGAAACTGTTTAACTATTCCGTTTTCTACTAATACTTTTTTATTTTGTGGAGCCCCCTCGTCATCAAAAGGTCTACTTTCAACTAAAGAAAAGGTTAATCCATCATCATAAAGTGTAATATTTTCAGAAAAAGTCTTTTTTCCTAATTTGTCTTTAAGAAACGACCTTCCTTTTAAAACTTCGTCTCCCAAGAAAGAAAAACTCAAAACTTCTAAAAAGTTTACCACTACAAATGGTGGAAGAAGAACCGGAACTTTTAAACTTTTGCCCTTTTTGGTTTTACTTAAAGCTAAAGCCTTTTTACAAGCAAGGTCGGTTCTGTCAAAAATTTCTAACTTATTTAAATCTGTAGCTAAATTCCACTCAAAGCTGCTGGCACTTTTTTCTTTACTTTCTGCTACAACTGAAATACTGAAGTAGTAAAATGGACCTTCCCAAGTAAGTTCGCTGTCTTTAGTAATAAAAATATACTTAGCCCAGGTTTCTTCAAAACTACATTTTTCTACTCGTGAAATAGAGGGATGAAAGTTTAAAACTCTTCTTTCAACTTCTTCAAGTAAACTTATACTTTCAGAAAGAGCTAATTTTTTACAAGAAACGACTTCTACTTTGGGGTAGCTCCAATTTTTTTCAGGAACCTTACTTGAGACTCCATATAAAGAAAGTTCTTTAGCTTTTTGATAAGCATTTTTAATAGCCTCGATTTCTGAAGATGTAGTAAAAGCAAAACCGCATCTACCCTTATGATCAATATATCTAACAGCTAAACCAAATTCTTTAAAATTTTCCTTTTTAAAAAGTTTGTGATCTCTTTTTTCTACACTGTATCCCTCTTCGATCTCTATCCAAAATTCCAAGTAATTTCTTTCAGATTCAACAAGAGTTTTTAAAAAATTTAAAATCTTTTCCTCAAAAAGTATTTCAGACATTTAAAGATTTTTCAAAATAGTTTTTCCTGCAAAAATAGCACTAGCTCCAAGAATTTCTTCTATTCTTAAAAGTTGATTAAATTTAGAAGTTCTTTCACTTCTAGCAGGTGCCCCAGTTTTAATTTGACCTGCATTCATAGCTACACAAAAATCTGAAATAAAGGTATCTTCTGTTTCTCCGGAACGATGTGAAATCATGCAACTCCATCCATACTGATATGCAAGTTCTACAGCAGAAATGGTTTCCGTTAGCGTTCCGATTTGATTAAGTTTTATAAGTACAGCATTAGCCATCTTTTCTTCACAACCTTTTTTAATTCTTTTTGGATTAGTTACGAATATGTCATCTCCCACAATTTGAATTTTGTTACCCAACTTTTGAGTAATCATCTTAAATCCTTCTTCATCTTCTTCAGAAAAGGGATCTTCTATAGAAACAATAGGATAATTTTGAATAAGTTTTTCGTAATATTCACACAATTTTTCGGTAGTGAGACTTTGGTTTAAACCTTTTAGTTTATAAATTTTGTCTTCCCAAAGTTCAGAGGCTGCTACATCAATAGCAAGGGCTATGTCTTCCAAAGGTTTATATCCTGTTTTTTCAATAGCTTTAAGTAAAAACTCTAAAACTTCTTCAGGAGACCTAATTTGTGGAGCAAATCCTCCTTCGTCTCCAATTCCTACATTATAACCTTTTTCTTTTAATAAAGTTTTTAAAGTTTGATAAGTTTCTACTCCCATTCGCAAAGCCTCCTTAAAAGAGGAGGCTCCCCAGGGGACAATCATAAATTCCTGAAAATCTAATGGATTATCTGCATGCACCCCGCCGTTAATTACATTCATAAAAGGTACAGGTAAAACCCTGGCTCTTAGTCCACCTAGGTACATAAAAAGAGGAATTCCTAATTCTTCTGCTGTAGCTCTAGCACAGGCTAAGGAAACTCCTAAAATAGCATTAGCTCCGAGTTTAGACTTATTTTCAGTTCCGTCTAGTTCACATAGCAATTGGTCAATTTCTGACTGACGAGAAGACTCTAGCCCTTCAAGTTGAGGGGCTATAATTTCGTTTACATTAAAAACTGCTTTTTGAACACCTTTTCCTAAGTATCTTTTAGGGTCTTTATCTCTTATCTCTAAAGCTTCATGTTTACCTGTGGAGGCACCAGAGGGTATGGCAGCTCTTCCCCAAAAACCACTTTCTAATAAAACTTCCACCTCTATAGTTGGATTTCCACGAGAATCTAAAATTTCCCTAGCTTTGATTTGAGCAATTTTTCCCATTTATTTTACCTCCTTTGAAAACTTTATTTTCTTTTAAAAAATTTTGAATTTCTTCGAGGTATATAGGTTTAGTTCCAATTTTACCTACTACAATTCCTGCAGCAATATTAGCCAAAGTTACTACATCTTTTAAAGGAAGCCCAGCTGCATAAAAAGCTCCCAAAGAAGCTATTACTGTGTCTCCTGCTCCAGAAACATCATAAACTTCTTTAGCTTGAGTAGGTTGAAAAAATGCTCCTTCTTGAGGACAAAATAAAAAGATTCCGTCTTTTCCTAAAGTGACTACCATAAATTCTAAATGATATTTTTCTACAAGGCTTTTACAGCTTTTTTCTAAATTTTCAGCAGGTAAACCTTCTCTAAGAGCTGTTTCTTGAAATTCTTTTAAATTAGGGGTTATACAAGTAGCTAAAGCATATTTCTGCCAGCTTACACTTTTTGGGTCAACTAAAACAAATTTACCCAGCTTTCTAGCTTCTTGCAAAAGAGTACTACAAAAATCCTCAGATAAAAATAAACCTTTAGCATAGTCTGAAAATATAACTCCATCTACTTTCTGTAGGAGTTTTTCATAAATTTTCTTAAGCTTAAACCGAAGGTGGAAATCAATAGGTTTTCTTTCTTCCAGGTCAATTCTTAAAAGTTGTTGAGATTGAGCAATGATTCTGGTTTTTAAGGTAGTAGGTCTAGTTTCATCTTCCAAAATACCTTCAATACCAATTTGAGCTTCCTCAGCAATTTTTTTAAAAATCTTTCCTGCTTCATCTTTTCCAATTATTCCTAAAAGTTCAACCTGAACTTTAAGTCCTCTTAAGTTACAAGCTACATTAGCAGCCCCTCCCAAACTATAATAGGTTCCTTTTAATTCAAAAACTGGAACCGGAGCTTCAGGAGAGATACGGTTTACTTCACCAGTGAAGTATCTATCTAAAATACAATCTCCTATTACTAAAATTTTCTTTTTACTGAGGGTCTTTTTTAATTTTGAAAAGTCCAAATTCAATTAATTCCTCACTAACTAAAGTTTTAGTTTTTTTTTAAACTCTTAACTTCCGAAATCTCCTCTTCGGGTTTTATTACTTCTTCAACTTTGGGCTCTAAAATAGGTAGTCCTGCTATTTCCCGAATCTTTCTTTCAATTTCTAAAACCAGTTCTTTTCTTTCTTTAAGAAATCTGCGCACATTTTCCTTGCCCTGCCCAAGCTTTTCTCCTTTATAAGAATACCAAGAACCACTTTTTTCAATAATTCCCATCTCCGAACCTAAATCAATTATCTCAGCTTCTTTGGAAATTCCCTCTCCGAAGTAAATATCAAACTCTACTTCTTTAAATGGAGGAGCTAACTTATTTTTTACTACTTTCACTCTTACTCTATTGCCCAAAGTTTCAGAACCCTCTTTAATAGGAGCAACTTTTCTTATATCAAGCCTTAAAGATGCGTAAAACTTTAAAGCCATACCCCCTGGAGTAGTTTCAGGAGGACCTCCAAAAGAGGTAAAACCAATTTTCATTCGAGTTTGATTTATAAAAATTACTGCAGTATTACTTTTAGAAATTGCAGCTGTGAGTTTTCTCATGGCTTTAGACATGAGACGAGCTTGAAGCCCTACCTGCTGATCTTCCATCTCTCCTTCAATTTCAGCTTTAGGAACTAAAGCTGCTACTGAATCAACCACTATTACATCTACCCCTCCACTGCGCGCCAAAACTTCTGCAATTTCTAAAGCCTGTTCTCCAGTATCAGGTTGAGAAATCAACAAGTCTTCTATTTTTACTCCAAGTTTTTTAGCATAATTTACATCTAAAGCGTGCTCAGCATCAATAAAAGTAGCTATCCCTTTAAGTTTTTGAGCTTCGGCTATCACATGAAGAGCAAGTGTAGTTTTACCTGAGGCTTCAGGCCCGAAAATTTCAGTAATTCTTCCTCTGGGAATACCTCCAATTCCTGTAGCTATGTCTAAACTTAACGAACCACTTGGAATAACACTAATTTCTATCTTTTTATCACTTTCTCCTAACTTCATTATAGTCCCTTTTCCGAATTGCTTTTCTATTTGAGAAATAGCAACTTCTATGGCTTTTTTCTTATCAAAACCTTCCATAAAATAATCCCTCCCATTTTTTTTCTTTTTTAAGCATTAAAAAACTTTTTTAAAAAGTCAAGGGTTTGTTGAGGGTGTTTTAAAATTCAAATGTTCAAGCTAAAATATCAACAAAAAGCTGTTAGTAAAGAGGGGCAGAGAGATAAGGAGAACCACTTTAACGCTCAGGACCATTTGTAGAGAAGTTTCAGTCTACTTTGGGAACGAAGTTCAATAAAGGTTGGGAAAAAAGACGAGGAAGACCTAAGGAATTTTGCGATGGCTTTATCATATCGCTCTTTCTCTGGCAGGTACTCAAAGGACTTTCATATAGAGAAGTCTTAGCTTAAGCAAAAAGAGAGTTCGGAATAAGTCCTTCCTTGTCAGTATATCATTATCGTTTAAAAAAACTGATCCCACTTTACTTCAGAGACTTACAAGAGAAATTGCAAGGAAAATTTTTCGGAGGAAGAGAGGAAAGATTAAACTCATTTTTGATGGAACTGGGTTTAGTTTCAATGAGGTGTATCCATTAAGATTTTACAGGGGAAAAGAGGTAAGAAGAGTGAAATCTCAGGTAAGGCTTGTGACGGTGATAGGGGGTATTTGAAGACGAGAAAGTATATAACAAAGCCCGGAGGTACTATATCACTAAATATTGATAAAATAAGGGACGAACTAATTTTGAAAGTTAAAGCCGCATTAAAATCTCGTCTAAGAGTAGAACAATTTATAAAAAAAACTCGTGCAGAAAGAAAAAAAATAATCAAACCTAAGGCAGAACCCCTTCCTGTTCAAAATGAAGGAATAGTTCTTATAGGGGCATCTATTGGAGGACCAAGAACCCTTGAGGAGATTTTACCTGAGCTACCTGAGGATTTTCTTCTTCCCGTTGTAGTTGCTCAACACATGCCAGCAACATTCACAAAATCCTTTGCTGAAAGACTAAATGCGATCTGTAAGCTTAATGTTATAGAGGTTAATAGACCTTTACCACTTGAAAGAGGAAACATCTATATAGGTAAAGGAGAAACAGATGTAGTGATTGCAAGAAGAGTTGGCAAACTTATGGTTCAACCAAAACCTGAAAATCCGAAGTTTCTATGGCATCCATCAGTAGAAGTTCTTGGAAGAAGTGCCCTTGAAAACATAGATCCGAAAAGAATTATTGCAGTAATGCTTACAGGAATGGAATATGATGGCTCAGATGCTTTTGCTGAGATAAAAAAAGAGGTGGAAAAACAATTGCTAAATCTGAGGAGACTGCTGTTGTTTTTGGAATGCCAAGGGAACTGATTGAAAGGGATGGTGCCACAGTAATACTTCCTGCTCAGAAGATAGCTAGACAAATTATAGAATGGGCAAAGAATTTCAATTGAGGTGAAAATATGCCAATAAAAAAGAAAGATGAAAAAGAAGAAATCCTAGATCTGAAAATAGAAAGGCGTAGATGGGAGAGAAACTTTGAGAATTTAAAAAACAACTCTCAAGCGAGGTAGCCACTGAGCGAAGATGGGCTGCCCGAGACCTTGCTCAGTATAGGGAGGCATCAAAAATTTTACTTGAAAGATTGGAAAAGGAAAAGGATATATCTGTAAGAGAAGCAATCTTAAGCTCTCTTTTAGCCATTAAAGATGATATAGCAGTGAAAGGACTTATTGAACTTTTAAAAAGTGAAGATGCCCATTTAAGAAATCAGGTTATAGAAACTCTAAAGGAGATGCCTGAAGAGGTGTCTCCCTATATTGAAAGACTTCTTAATTCAGAAGAACCTGACCTTAGAATATTTGCCATAAACATAATGGAATCACTAAGACATCCGAAGGTTCTTAAATGGCTTAAACAGGTAATAGAGAATGATGAAAATGTAAATGTTTGCTCCACAGCCCTTGACTTAATTTCAGAGGTTGGAACTGAGGAGTTTATACCATCAATTGAGAGAGTAAAAGAAAGATTTAAAGATGAACCTTACATTCAGTTTGTAGCAGATCTTGCGTTGAGGAGAATAAATGAAGGAAAAATATCTACATAGTGATATAACAATTACAGATGAAGAATTTGAAAAATTCAGAGAGTATTTTTATCGCAAGACAGGAATAATGTTTGATGAAAGCAAAAGATACTTTGTTGATCGTAGACTCATAGAGAGAATCAAGGCAACAGGACATAGTTGTTTTAAAAACTATTTTATATTTTTGAGATTTGAGGCAACAGGAAAGGAACTTCAGAATCTAATAAATGCTTTAACTATAAATGAGACTTACTTTTTCAGAGAAGAATACCAATTTCAGTGTATGGTAAAGAGGATGTTACCTGAAATTGTCTCTCGTAAAAATAAGAGAGACTTAATAAGAATATGGTCAATTCCTTCATCAACTGGAGAAGAGCTATACTCAATAGCAATTTATTTGCTTGAATACTGGGATGAGATTGATAAATGGGATGTGGAGATAATATCCTCTGATATTGATACAAATTCTCTTGAGATAGCTAAAAAAGGCATATATTCTGAACTCTCCTTAAAACATTTACCCAATGAAGTAATAAAAAAATACTTTAAACCACTCGAGAACGGATACTTCAAAATTTCTGACGAATTAATTTCCTCAATAGAATTTACAAGAGTTAATATTATTGATAGATTTGAAACCAAAAGATACCGTGGATTTGATATTGTTTTCTGCAGAAACCTGCTTATCTATTTTGACGATGCCTCCCGTAAAGTGGCTGCTGAAAATCTTTATGATGCAATGAATCCTGGTGCATTCGTCTGTCTTGGTCATTCTGAATCAATGAGCAGAATTTCACCTATTTTTCAGATAAGAAAGTTTCCTGAAGCAATTGTTTATCAAAAACCTCTTGAGGAGAGAAGATGAGAAAAGTTCTTGTTGTAGATTGATGCATCAACAGTAAGAATGTATTACAAAAAATTTTAGAAGAAGCAGGCTTTCAGGTAGATGAGGCTGTAAACGGTTTAGAAGCTTTGGAAAAATCTCTTATTAATAATTATGACCTCTACATTGTTGATATCAATATGCCTAAACTTGATGGGTATAGCTTTGTTAGAAAACTAAGAAGTTCTAAAAATACAAAACAATCTCCAGTTATTATGATAACTACAGAGGCAGAGGAAAAGGACAGGGAATTAGCCTATCAGGCAAGTGCAAATTTTTATTTAGTAAAGCCAGTAAAGCCTGATGAACTTGTAAAGTATGCGAAAATTTTTACAGGAGTTTCGTTATGAAAAATCCTTTACTTGAACAGTTTATTGTTGAAAGCAGAGACTACATACAGAAAATAGGGGAGATTTTAATCAAGCTTGAAGAAAAAGGAGAATCTATTACACTGCTTAATGAACTTTTCAGACTTGTTCATACTTTAAAAGGTAATTCAGGGCTTTTTGATTTTCCAATGATGACAAAACTACTGCATGCCTCCGAAGACTTAATGAATCTTTTAAGAGAGGGCAAATTAAAATATAGTTCGGAAATTGCAGACCTTTTTCTTGAAAGCATGGACATTGTATCACAAATGATTGATGAAGTTGAGATCTATGGAGAACCTCAGTTAAGCACAAATGAAATGGCAAAAGAAAAAACACTACTCATAAGAGAGATTCTTTCAGAGAAGAAAACAACTGAACAGACCAGAGAGGAAAATCAAATATCGGAAAGTTTTGACTACTCAGTAATTCCTGAAGAGATTAGAATTAAAATGCTAAGAGAGATTTTTGAGGGAAAGTCTGTTACATTAATCAATTACTGCCCTGAGAAAGAGTGTTTTTACAAAGGTGAAGATCCCCTTTTATTGGTAAAAAGTACACCAGAAATAATATGGGGAAAGGCTTATTTACGAGAAAAAGTGGAAGACATTGAGGCTTTTGATATTTATAGTTGTATTATGAATTTTCTAATTATTTCAACTAAAATACCCTGAGACTTTAAAAGAACACTTTCAGTATGTTCTTGACCAGATAAAGATATATAAGCCAGAAATTTCTGACTTGCTTATTCCAGAGGGTGACAAAAATGGCAGCCCCGTCTATGAAGATTTTGTTGAGAACTTTAGAGCCATGCTTAAAGAGAGGAATTACACTCTTCTTAAAAATTCCATTAATGCAATAATGGAGCTTACTGCCCTAAATCTCTTTGTGGCATCATGCTTAAGATGGATTGACCTTTTGATTGAATACATACCAAAGTCAATTCCATTCATTGAGGGACTTTTAAAAAGCATTGAAACTCTTGAAAAGCCTAAGTTTGTTGAGTCTGATAAGCAAGTTGCTACTGAAAAAGCTGAAATAAAGGAAGAAGCACTTAAGGAACAGAGAGAAATACCTATAGAAATACTTCTTATAGAGCAAAGAAAACTACTTGAAAGACTATTTACATTAGAGGATGAAATAAGGGAGGGAGTATTTTCCTCAATAGTCCAATCGATTGAAAATGCTCTAAACTTTTCAGGCATAACTCAGCTAATTGAGAGGTTTAGAAAAATTAGAGAGAACTCAAACCTGGAAAATTATCAGGAAATTCTTTTATTTTTGAATGAATTAATCCAGGCAGAATCAATAGCTTCCAAACTTGTTGAAGTTCCAGAGAAACCTAAGTTAAAGTCAATTCAAAAAGAAGAAAAATCTGTTTTAAAACCAGAGGAAACAGTTACAGCCAGAGTTTTAAAAGTTAATGAAGAGAAGATTAACAGGCTTATGAATTTAATTGGTGAACTTGTGGTAGCCAAAAACAGTTTATTATATCTCTCAAAAAAGATTGATAGAGATTATGAAATCCCTGAGTTAAGCAAAGAAATTAAGTCTCAATATAGTGTTGTAAACAGAATTGCAGAGGAGATGCAGGATGCAATTATGCAGGTAAGAATGATTCCTGTGGGAACAGTTTTTCAAAGATTTCCTCGCCTTGTAAGAGATATATCCAAAAAACTCGGGAAACAAGTAAGACTGGTAATTGAAGGTGAAGATACAGAAGCAGACAAAAATGTTATTGAAGCATTGAACGAGCCTCTTATACATCTTGTAAGAAACAGTCTTGACCATGGAGTGGAAAGTCCAGAGGAGAGAATTAATAAGGGGAAACCTGAAGTAGCCACCATTACTCTTAAAGCAAAGCGTGAAGCTGATAGAATTATAATCCAGGTAGAAGACGATGGTAGAGGCATAGATCCTCAACTCATAAAGATGAAAGCATATGAAAAGGGATTAATCTCTGAGGAGATTTTAGATAAACTAACCGACGAAGAAGCTTTAAATCTAATATTTTTACCAGGCTTTTCAACAAAAGAGGAAGCTTCAGACCTTTCAGGAAGGGGAGTGGGAATGGATGTGGTAAGAACAATGGTTGAAAGATTTAACGGAACTGTCTCTATTTCATCAGAAAAAAATAAGGGAACAACTGTAACACTGTCCCTTCCTCTTTCAATGGCTGTATCCCACGTTATGCTTATTGAGACAGCAAGTAGAAAATACGGAATCCCAATGGATGCAGTTGTTGAAACAGTCAGGATAAAAAAAGAGAATATTCATGTTTTTAAAGGCAGGAAAACAGCATCACTTAGAGGTAAAGTTTTGCCAATCTTCTTTTTAAATGAACTGCTTGAACTCAATAAAGCCCCTCTTACCAATGAAGATGGAGAGTATGCTCTACTTGTTCTTAACATAAGAGGTGAAATTGCTGGTGTTGTTGTTGATAGGTTTCTTGGAACTGCTGATATAATCCTTAAACCCTTTACAGGATTTCTCTCAAATCTAAAAGTATTCTCGGGCACAGCCATTATGGGAGATGGCTCGGTGCTTTTAATAATAAATCCAAAGGAGTTGATATAATGGCGGTTGAGTATTTGGATAATAAGGCAATTTTTAGAGAAACAGTGACAATTGAAGAGGCTGAAGAACTTTTTAACTGACTTTTAAGTTAAGGGTGAAGCAGAAATTGATATGACCGAGTGTAGCCACATTCATACAGCAGTTCTTCGGATAATCCTTTTGCTTAAACCTAAACTGAATTTGCCTGATGATAGTGACTTAAAAAGATGGATTAAAGGAGGATAATAAAATGCCAAAAACAGTTCTTATAGTAGATGATTCAGCCACAATGCTTCTTAGTCTTAAAACAAACCTTGAAATACATGGATTTAAAGTTGAGCAGGCATCAAATGGAAAGCAGGCTCTTGATAAGGTGAAGTCTGGATTAAAGCCAGATTTAATAATAACAGATATTAACATGCCTGAGATGGATGGACTTGAGTTCATAAAAAATGTAAGACCAATACTCAAGTTTACTCCTATACTTATACTAACTACTGAAAGTGAGCAAAGTAAGCGGGAGCAGGCAAAAAAAACTTGGTGCTACAGGCTGGCTTGTAAAACCTGTATCAGGACAGGACTTAATAAACGTGATAAAAAAGGTTCTACCAGGAGTGTAAGGGAGAGAAAATATAATGACTGAAAAAAGAACGGCTGATTACATTAAATTGTGGGCTATATTAATAACGATTGCTTTATTTTTTACATTTTTTGACATCTTTATTTTCTCAAAAGTTAGCTTTCTTCATGAAAGCCTGAAACTTGCTATATTAATATTTATCTCTGTGGTAACAAGTTCAGCGATTTGTATATTCTTAGCCCGCAAGGGCAAACACACCTTCATGAAAAAAAACTGACATTGAGGAGTTATCCAGAAAAAATCTAAAAGAAGCCCATAAATTTTGTTCAGAACAAAGAAAACTTTTTAATGATATCTTTGACCTTTTTTCAAAAAATCTTGAGGATACTGTAAAAAAGACAGAAGAAAGCATTACAGAATTTATAAAACTCCTTGACTCTCTCTATCAGAAGACAAAGGAGCAGACAGAACTAATAAAATCTTCCATCGGTTCTGGAGAGGATTTGTTAACAGTGGTGGATAGACAGATAGATCACAACAGGGAAATGTTGGAGTCTTTGGATAATATGATAAATCTTCAAAATAAAAGCATAAAGGAAAATCTGGACAGAATTTATAGCCTTCAGACAAAGGTGAATGACATAGTAGCTTTAATGGATAGCATAAAAGAGATTTCGGAGCAGATAAATATACTTGCGATTAATGCAGCCATTGAGTCCGCAAGAGTTGGAGAAAAAGGCGCAGGATTTGCTGTAATAGCCGATGAAATAAGGAAACTTTCAAATAAGACTGAAAAAATATCAAGTGAGATTAAAGAGAGAATCTCATCTCTTGACAGCACAATGACCGAGCAATATGAGTTTTTTAAGAAGAAACTTGAAGGACCAGTGCAGTTAGATATGATGAAAAATGCTAAAGAAGCAACAGAAAAAATAGAAAATGACTTCAACAACGTTGGAAGTTTATTAAATAGACTCATCAAAGACATTGATAAACAAAATGAGTTAATTTTCAATATAGTTACAGATTTACTTGGAAAGGTCCAGTTTCAGGATGTGGTGAGACAAAAACTTGAAAAAATATGCGAACAGATGAGAGAACTTTCAGACTATAACCATAAACTTTTGAACTGGGTTGAAAATCCTAAGGAAGAAGCCAAACCACCTGAGATAAAAACTCTGCTTGATAAGTTTTATCAAAGTTATGTAATGCAGTGTCAGAGAGAGATTCATGAGGAAGTATTTAATTACACTTTTAAGGTAAGTGGTAAAAAAGAACCAAAAATTGAGCTTTTTTAAATGAAAATCATTCCAGTCACAAACAGAAAAAAAGTTTTTTTGTTATTGAAGTTTTAAAGATCTATGGTAGTTTTGAGAAACTGAAAAGATTGGGAAGTTGGTAAAAAGAAGGAGGAGATAATGAAAGAATATAATGTAGCGGTAGTTGGAGCAACTGGTGCTGTGGGAAGAATGATGCTTACTGTTTTAGAAGAAAGGAATTTTCCTGTAAAAAATTTGAGGCTTTTTGCTTCACCTAAGTCTAAAGGAACGAGGCTTACTTTTAAAGGAGAAGAGGTGGAGGTAGAAGTTTTAGAAGAAACAAAGAATTTTCAAGGCATAGAAATTGCTTTATTTTCTGCTGGAGCTCAAAGAAGTTTAGATTATGCCCCACTTTTTGCTAGAGACGGGGCTGTAGTTATTGATAATTCAAGTGCGTGGAGGATGGATCCCGAAGTTCCCTTAGTGGTTCCAGAGGTTAACCCGCATGCTATAGCTCAGTATAAAAACAAAGGAATAATTGCTAATCCTAACTGTTCTACTATACAGCTTGTTGTAGTTTTAAAACCTTTGCATGATTTTGCTAAAATTAAGAGGATAGTAGTAACTACCTTTCAGTCAGTTTCAGGAGCAGGCCAAAAGGCTATAAATGAACTAGAAGCACAGGTGAAAGCTTGGTGCAATGGAGAACCTATTCCTCCTTCTAAGCATCTTCCTCAAATTATTGCTTTTAACTGTATTCCTCAAATAGATGTCTTTTTGTCTAACAGATATACTAAAGAGGAAATGAAGATGATAGAGGAGACTAGAAAGATTATGGAGATTCCTGAACTGAGAATAACTGCTACCACTGTTAGAGTTCCGGTTTTTTATGGGCATGCTGAATCGGTTAACATAGAGACAGAAAAAAAGATTACAGTAGAGAAGGCTATGGAACTTTTAAGTAAAGCTTCGGGAGTAGTAGTTCTTGATAATCCCGAAAAAAAACTTTATCCTCTTCAAATTGAAGTTGCAGGGAGAGATGAAGTTTTTGTAGGGAGGATAAGAGAAGATTTTTCAGTAGAAAACGGACTTAACCTTTGGATTGTGGCAGATAACTTAAGAAAGGGAGCAGCAACTAATGCTGTTCAGATTGCAGAATTTCTGATTGAAAAATACCTCTGATGGAAATTTTTGTAGAAGAGTCTGCTCTTTCGCACTCACTTACTCAAGAAGTATTGAAAAAAGAGTATCCTGTAAAGATAATTTCTTCTTATAAAGATTTTGAGTGGGAATGGGTTCCATTTTCAGAACTTATAACTCTTGGTAAGAGAAGGTTATTTTTAGTAAATTACAAAGGTCGCTTTTTTAGAGCCTGTCCCGGTACCAAAAACTATATTTGTTGTGGATATCATATTTTTCATTTTGGAGAAGGTTGTCCTTTGGACTGTAGTTATTGCATTTTACAAAGTTATTTTAATCGTCCAGGACTTAAAGTATGGGCTAACCTAATAGAAGATGGTTTTCAAGAAATGGAAAAAATTTTAAAAGATGCCCAAAGGAAAAAAAGAATTTTAAGAATTGGGACAGGAGAATTTGCAGATAGCTTAGCTTTGGAACCTATTGTAGAGATAGCTGAAAAGCTTATTTATTTCTGGGAAGAAAAAAAACCTTTTGCAGTTTTAGAATTTAAAACTAAAGTTTCTATTTCTCAAGAATTTTGGAACAAGTTTAAAGGAAATCCAAAGGTGATTTTTGCCTGGTCTGTTAATACGGAAAAAATAATAAAGGAAGAGGAAAGAAATACTGCTTCTTTGGAGGCTCGTTTAGAAAGTGCTAAAAACGCGGTAAAAAGTGGATTTACTTGTGCTTTTCACTTTGACCCTATAGTTTTCTATGAAGGGGCTGAAAAGGAGTACCCTCAAGTTTTAGAAAAAATCTTAAACAATTTTCCTTTAGAAAAAATTGCTTGGATAAGCTTAGGAACTTTTAGATATTCTAAAGACCTTAAGAAAATAGTTGAAAAGAGATTCCCTCACAGTAAAATTTTTTCTGAAGAATTTATTGAAGGAGTTGACGGAAAAAAACGTTACTTCATAGAAATAAGAAAAAAACTTTATCAAAGTTTTAAAAAATTGATGAAAGAAGTTCAGAATCAAGTAGTATTTTATTTTTGTATGGAAAATGAAAGGCTTTGGGAAGAAGTTTTAGAAGAGAAATACTTTTCTTCAGAAAAATTGGCTAAAAGGCTTGATGAAGTAGCCTTTAAACTTTGCAGAAGTGCCGAATAAATTTATAGCCTTTATTTTTATTACACTTTTTATCTATTTTTGGTTTAAAATTCCTGAATTTAAATATAAAGATTTTACTTGCAAAGATTGTCATAAAGAGGTTACTCTAGATAAAAATCATGAAAGCATAGACTGTACATCTTGTCATACGAAAGAAAATTATTCTTTTCAAGTATGGGAGAAAACTTGTGGTAATTGTCACAAAGAATTAGTTGAGAGTTTTAAAAAAACTTCTCATTTTGGTTATAAAGAGATAGTTTTTAATGTCTTTAAAAGCATTTTAAAAGTGAAAATTTTACCCTTTGAAGTAGAAGATTTTTTGAAAAGAAGGTGTTTTTTATGTCACTTAGATTATGAAGGAGAAGATTATTCTAATACAAGAAGAGGAAAAGGTTGCGGTGCTTGTCACCTGCAATATGAAAAAGGGAAAATAAAAACACATCAAATTAAGGTACCCACGGACCAAAATTGTTTAGCCTGTCACTATAGTACTTATATAGGATGGGACTATTACGGATTTGTTCCACAAAGTTGGTACATAGACTATAGAAGTCCTTTTATAAAGGGAAAAGATCCGGAAAGACCATGGGGAATTGAAGCTAACTTAATTAAGCCTTCCATACATAAAGAAAAAGGACTAACTTGTATTTTTTGTCATAGTAAAGAGGAACTTATGTTAAATAAGAGAAAACCTTCCTGTAGAGAATGTCACAGAGAGTTAAAAAAAAGTTTTTACCATTTTCCAGAAACTCTTCAAAGAATAAGGTGTGAAGTTTGTCATACTAATTTTTTAAATCAAGACGGACTATGGGAGTGTCGTTTGGAATTAGAACCAGATATGGAATTTTGGATAGACTTAAGAGTTCAAGAATCTTCAGAAATTGAAAAAATTTTCCAAAACTATTTGGCAGGTAAACCTTATAGATTTGGAATGAAAGATAAAGTAAGTGGAGAAGAAAAGGCTGGAATATGGCTTTGTGCTTTACATAACAGAACTTTTGAAAAAATTAATTTAGGAAAAGACAAGCTAAATAGAATTTGTATTTTGAGAAAATTCCGAGTTAAAATTTTAGGAGCTCAAAAAGTCTGGGATTTAAAATTTGAGAAATGTGTAGTTCCTCATTCAAATAATAGAGGAAGTTTGTATTGAAAAAGAATTTTAATTTTTGTGACAAAATTGTAAAAATTTAACAACTATTTGGTGGTAAAGAGATTAATTAGACTTTCAGGATGTAATTAATAAAAAGGGATATTAAAAAGGAATAAAATTTGCTTTGATAAAATGAGAATGAAGTTTTTTAGGTTAATTATTTTTGTGATTATTTTTCAGTTGTTTCTGAAAGATTTAGGTTCTTCGGAAGAAGAAAAACTTAAAGGAGGAATTATAAGTTACTACTGTACTTCTGTTAATTCTCAAAGTTTAAATTGTCAAGAATGGAAACTTGTTCGTCAACAAAAATTTGAAGTGGAAGAAAAAATTTTCAGGAAGATGAAAGAAAGGCGTTTAAAAGTTAAAAGTATTTCTACTTATTGTCTTAACTTAAATCCCCAAGAGGTGGAGTGTCAAATTTGGAAGTCTTTGAGGCAGAAACATTTGGAACTGAAAGGTAGTTTATTAAATGAAATTAAAAAATTTTGTCAACAAAATCTTCAGCATCCATTTTGTAAATCTGCTAAAAGATTAGTTCCTAAAGATTAAAAATTTTACAATTTTTCTTTATCTTGTAGTTTTGTTAAAAAAACTTAAAATTATAATTAAGATGGTAACTTTAAGTAAAATTTTAGATCAAATTCAAAGTTACTTACCAGGGTGTAATACTTGGTTAGTAGAAAAAGCTTACGAAAAGGCGGCGCGTTTACATCAGGGGCAAGTTAGAAAGTCAGGAGAGCCTTATTTTTCTCATCCTTTAGAAGTAGCTTATATCTTAGCTCAGATGAAACTTGATTTACCAACCATTGCTGCAGGCCTTCTTCACGATGCTGTGGAAGATACTCAAATTACTTTAGAAGAAATTAGAAAAGAATTTGGAGAAGAAGTAGTTTTTATTGTAGACGGAGTTACTAAGTTAAAAAGTCTTCCTAGCTCTCTTGATAAAATTACTGAACAGGCAGAAAACTTGAGAAAGATTATTTTGGCTATGTCTAAAGATTTGAGAGTTATTCTTGTAAAGTTGGCAGACAGGCTTCATAATATGAGAACCTTAGAATATCAGCCAGAGCATAAAAGAATTAAGATTGCTAAAGAGACTTTAGAAATTTATGCTCCTATAGCCAGCAGACTAGGAATAGACTGGATCAAAACTGAACTTGAGGATTTAGCTTTCAAGCATCTTTATCCTTACGAATATACCAGACTTAAAGAGGAAGTTGAGAAAAGAGTGGAAACAGCTAAGGAATATGTTGGAAAAGTTAAAAGTGAATTAGAAGAAATTTTAAAAAAAAATCAAGTTGAAGGAAGGGTTTTAGGTAGAGTAAAACATCTTTACAGTGTATATAAAAAACTTCTTAAGTACAATCTTACTATAGATGATTTAGATCAGATTTATGACCTAATTGGGTTTAGGGTTATTGTAAATACTGTAGAGGAGTGTTATAAAACTCTTGGCATAATTCATGCTACCTGGCCTCCTATTCCTGGGAGATTTAAAGATTACATAAGTCTTCCAAAGCCTAATATGTACCAAAGTTTACACACTACAGTTTTGGGACCAGAAGGAAAAAAAGTAGAAATTCAAATTCGTACTGAATATATGGATAAAATAGCTAATGAGGGAATTGCAGCTCACTTTCTTTACAAAGAAGGAGCAATTTTTAATCATTCTCATTACAAACACTTGGAATGGTTGAATAAACTTATAGAATTACAAAAAGAGTTGAAACATCCCCGTGAATTTTTGGAATCTCTTAAATTAGACTTATTTCCAGATGAAATCTATGTGTTTACTCCCAGAGGAGATGTAATAGTTTTACCTCAAGGAGCAACCCCTCTAGATTTTGCTTATGCTATTCACACAGAAATAGGTAATAAGTGTGTAAGAGCTTTTGTAAATGAAAGACTGGTTCCTTTGGACTATAAGTTAGAAACTGGAGATGTAGTAAAAATAGAAACTTCCCCTTATCAGAAACCAAGTAGGGACTGGTTAAAAATTGTTAAAACCAGCAGGGCAAGAAGTAAAATTAAACAGTGGTTTAAACAGGAAGAAAAGGAAAAACTTATAAACTTAGGAAAAGAAATTTTGAATAAAGAGCTTAAAAAATACAATCTATCTCTTAATGTTTTTAACAAAATTTCTCAATTTTCTGAATTTTTAAGTAAATTTAAAGCTAAGAGTTTAGAGGAACTTTTTTATTTTTTAGGAAGTGCAACTATTTCTGTAAAACAGATTTTAAAAGTGCTTTCAGAAGAATTAAAGGAATTTACTTACGAAGAAGAATTTTTGTCAGAAGTAGAGAAAGAAAGATCGGAAAAGTTACTTTCTAAAGCAGTTAAACCTGTTAAAATGGAAACTCCTTCAGAAGTTTTAAGTGTGGATGGTACCAAAGATATACTATTTCATTTAGCTCAGTGCTGTAATCCCATACCGGGAGATGAAGTACTTGGCTATATTACTCGCGGAAAAGGTATTTCGGTTCACAGAATAGGGTGTCCTAATTTAAAAGACCTAGACCCTGAAAGGTTTATAGAAGTAAAATGGGAAAAACCGGACGGAAAAAATTATGTAGCTCATCTATATATTATTTCTATAGATAGAAAAGGACTTTTGGCCAATGTTTCTTCAATAATTTCCGCAGCCGAAAGTAATATTTTAAGAGCAGAAGTTAAAACCACTCCCGATAAAAAAGCTTATTTTGAAATTTACATAGAAGTTACTGATAAAAAACACCTAGAAATTATCATGTCCAATCTTTTAAAAGTAGAAGGAATTCTTAAAGTGGAAAGAAAATTCTTTTAACTTACAGCCTTTTGAATTTTTCCTGCTTTTATACAAGAGGTGCAAACTTTCATAGTTTTAACTTTTCTATTACCTAATTTCACTTTTATTTTCTGAATGTTTGGATACCACCATCTACTTGCTCTTTTACCAGAGTGGCTTACTTGATTTCCGCAATGTGGTCTTTTTCCACATATTTCACAAATTTTAGACATTTAATTGCCTCCTTTTAAAAATTTTGTTTTTTTAAAATATAATTAATTTCTTTTAAAGTTACAAGGGAGGTAAAAAACATGTAATTTAAATGTGTGAACAAATATTAACAGCTTGAATAGCGCTGTTCTAGAGAGAGTAAACTTGTAAAAAACAAGAAATAATTGAAAAAAAACCTTTTTTGATTAAATTAATTAAAAAGTAAAAAAAATTAAAAAAGAGGTATAGATTATGAAAAGTTTGCTGGAAGTAAAAGATTTGTGGGTAGAGATTGAAGGAAGAAAAGTTTTAAAGGGCGTGAGTTTTAAAATACCTGTAGGACACACTCACATTATTTTTGGTAGAAATGGGTCTGGGAAAACTTCTCTTTTAATGAGTATTATGGGTTTCCCTGCTTATAAAGTTATTCGCGGAAAAATATTTTTTAAAGGTGAGGATATAACAGAGCTTCCTCCTTATGAGAGAGCTAAAAGAGGAATTGGCATTATGTTTCAGAGACCTCCTACTATAAAAGGGGTAAAACTTAGAGAAATTTTAAAACTCTGCAGTAAAGAAGATGAAGTACAAATTGAGGAACTAGCACGAAGTTTTGCTTTTGAAAAGTTTTTAGACAGAGAAATTAATAAAGGATTTTCTGGAGGAGAAATTAAAAAGAGTGAACTTCTTCAACTAATGGTTCAAAATCCAGATCTGGTGTTACTTGATGAACCTGAATCTGGAGTAGATTTAGAAAGTATTCATTTAATTGGACAAATGATAAAAAAATTATTACAGAAAGAAACTCACAGACCTAGAACTAAAAGCGGGCTTATTATTACTCATACGGGTTTTATTCTTCAGTATGTTACAGCGGACCTAGGTTATGTGATTATGGACGGAGAAATATACTGCGAAGGGAATCCTTTAGAAATTTTTGAAGCTATACAGAAGTACGGTTACGAAGGTTGTAAAAACTGTTTAAAAAGATGCGCAATTTAAATCGGGAGGTTATTTAGAGATGAATACCTTAGATGTTAAAGAATTTAAATCGGCTAAAGAAACTAAAGTTCCTGAAAGTTTGGCGGAACTTTCTCACGAAGAAAAAGAAAGATTAAAATTTTTAGGAGTTGATGAATCTTTTAAAAAAGAAGGGGAGTATATTCAGATTGATGCTAAACCATTTATTTGTAAAAAGACCGAAGCTGAAGGGTTAGAAATACTTCCTATTACTGAAGCATTGAAAAAATACGACTGGATCGAAGATTATTTTTGGAAACTGGTAAATCCTGAGAAAGACGAATTTACTAAAGCTGTAGCTGAAGATTTAGATGATGGTTATTTTATAAGAGTTTTACCTGGTTACAAGTTAATTTATCCTGTACAAACTTGTCTTTACATAAGAACAGATAAGGTTGTTCAGAAGGTTCATAATATTGTGATTGTGGAGGAAGGAGCAGAGCTAAACCTTATTACTTCTTGTTCAGTTCATCCTCATCTTTCTTCGGCTTTTCACATAGGTGTTTCAGAATTTTATGTGAAAAAAGGTGGAACTTTAACCTTTAGTATGCTTCATGTTTGGGATGAGAAAATTTATGTTAGACCGAGAACGGGGATTTTAGTAGAAGAAGGAGGAACTTATATTTCTACCTATGTTAGTCTTTTTCCAGTAAAAAGTATTCAAACTGCTCCGGTGTGTAGGTTAGTTGGGCCTAAGGCTAAAGCTTCTTTTATTTCTATTATAGCTAATCATCCAAATTCTTATGTAGATATAGGAGGAGAAGTTTATTTAGAGGCAGAAGAAACGGCTACGGAAATTACTTCTCGTGTAGTGGTTTATGGAGGAGAAAATGTTTCCAGAGGAAAAATTATAGCTAAAGCTTCTAAGGTTAGGGGACATTTAGAATGTCAAGGACTTATGTTGAGTGATAATGGAATAATGAGGGCTATTCCGGAATTAGACAGTTATTTTTATGATGTAGAGCTGACTCATGAGGCGGCGGTGGGGAAAATTGCTAAAGAGGAGGTAGAATATTTGATGTCTCGTGGATTAACAGAAGAGGAAGCTACCTCTCTTATTGTAAAAGGATTTCTTAAAGTAAAAATAGAAGGGATTCCTCCTGAACTTAAAAAACAGATTGATAAAACTCTGGAATTGGCTAAATTAGGATTTTAATGCAAATTAAATCCTATCTTTTAAATCTTAAACCTTATCCTCCAGGTAAAACCATTGAAGAAATTCGTAAGGATCTAAAAATTAGTGGGAAAATATACAAATTTAATTCTAACGAAAATCCCTTAGGTCCCTCATCTAAGGTAATAGAAGTTCTTCAAAAAGCACTTCTAGAAGTCCACCGTTATCCTGAGGCTAGTTATTTTGAACTTAAAAAAGTACTTGCTGAAAAATGGAAAGTAAGTCCTTCTCAAATTGTTTTAGGAAATGGGTCTAATGAAATTATAGAATTTTTGTTTAAAACTTTATTAAAAGAAGGAGAAGAAATTATAGTTAGTGAACCTAGTTTTTTGATGTACGAAAAGATGGCAGAAATTTATGGTGTAAAAGTAAAAAAAATTCCCCTAAAAGAAGATTTTACTCATAATTTTTCTGCTATTCTTGGGGAAGTTTCCCGAAAAACTAAAATTATTTTTATAGACCATCCTCACAATCCTACGGGAAGTACTCTTAAAAGAGAAGCCTGGGAAATATTTTTAAATTCCTTAAATTCTATAAATCCTAAAATTTTGGTAGTAGTAGATGAAGCTTATGCTGAGTTTATAGAAGATTTAGAGATTCCCCAAGGAATAGAATTTTTAAAAGCAGGCTATCTAATTTTCATTTTAAGGACCTTTTCTAAAGCTTATGGGCTTGCAGGTTTAAGGTTAGGATATGGAATAACAGGGGAAGAACTTGCTAAGGTTATGGATAAAGTAAGACAGCCTTTTAATGTTAATCTCCTAGCTGTAAAAGCGGGTTTGGCAGTTTTGAAAGATGAGGAATATCTTGCAAAAACTATTCAAGTGATAAAAGAAGGAAGAAAGTATTTAAAAAAAGAGCTTGAAAAGTTAGGATTTAAAGTTTTTCCTTCTCAAGCTAATTTTATTATGGTTGATTTTGGAGAAAAAGCGGAAAAGATATATCGAAAGTTAATGCAAAAAGGGATTTTATTGCGGTCATTAAAAGCTTACGGTTTTTATAATTTCTTAAGAATTTCTATAGGACTTCCTGAAGAAAATAAAATTTTAATCCAAAGTCTAAAAGAAGTTTTAAATGAAGTATGAATTTAAAACCTTCGGTATATCAAGCTATTCTTGACTCGCTTCCTACCCAAATTTCTATTATTGACGAAAAGGGGAATATTTTAGCTACTAATCAATCTTGGCAAAAACAGGCTATAAAGGGAAAGATTATGGGAAGACCAGATTGTATAGGATATAACTATTTAGAAATTTGTGAAAAAACAGAAGGTCCTGAAAGAGAAACTGCTCAAAAAATTACTCAAGGGATTAGAAAAGTTATAAAAGCTGAACTTTCTTCTTACAAAGATGTATATTCTTTTATAGATGCCAATGGAAAAGAAAGATGGTTTCTCATTACAGTAGCTCCTATTCAAGGAGTTAAGCCTAAGATTTTCGTTATAGCTCATGAAGAAATTACTTCTATAAAAGTTCTGGAAAAACAACTAGAAGAAAAAAAGGAAAAAATAGAGGAGCAAAAAAAAGAAATAGAAGAAATGCAAAACACTCTTGCTGAAATATTAAAGTCTAAGGAAAAAGAAAAAAAAGAAATTCTTTATTCCATAAAATCCTATCTAGAAAATGTTATAGAACCTTTAGTAAATTTATTGGAAAAAAAGCCTTGTGAAGAGGACTTTACAAAAATTCTTGAAATTTTTAAAGAAAAATTAAAAGAACTAAACAAAATAGCTTCTGGGGAATTTAAGAATCCTTTTATGAATTTAAATTTAAAAGAAGCTCAAGTAGCTCTTTTAGTTAAAGAAGGGTATTCTTCTAAGGATATTGCAAAAATTTTAAATCTAAGTAAGCCTGCAGTTGACTTTTATAGAAAAAGAATAAGAAAAAAAATAGGTTTGAAAGGCTCTAAAGAAACTTTAGAAGAATATCTTAAAAAAAGTTTTTGACAATTAAAAACTTTTAGGTATATTTTAAAAAATTTTTAGAAAACCTAAGAAATGTTTGATTTTCTTAGAAAAGGTTCAACTTCTATTTTGGCTAAAGTTTTTTTAGCTATTATTGTAATAGTTTTTATTTTTTGGGGTATAGGAAATTTTACTTTTGGAAGAAAAGACTGGCTTGCCAAGGTTGATGGAATCGTGATTTCTCCTAAGGAATTTCAGGAATATTATCAATTTCAGCTTTTTCAACTCAAACAAACTTTTGGGGAGCTTTCCCCTGAGGAACTTAAAAAACTTAAAATTAAAGAACAGATTTTAGAAAACCTTATAAAAATGAAACTTTTAGAAAGAGAAGCTGAAAAATTAGACATAAAAGTAACTCCTCAAGAAGTAAGTTTAGCTATTTTTCAAATTCCTCTTTTCAGAGAAGGTAATCAATTTAATCCTGATAAGTATCACTTGGTGTTAAAAAGTTTAGGTATTTCTCCTTCTTTTTTTGAAAAGGTAATAAAAATTGATTTGTTGGAGAAAAAACTTTCTTTACTTTTAACTTTACCTCTTTTGGTTTCTTCTAAAGAGATACAAGATTTTTTAGATTTTTATTATCAAACTTTGGTTTTAGAGGAAATAAGTTTACCTTTAAAAAGTTGTAAAAACAAGATTCAATATTCGGAAAAGGAGTTGGAAAATTATTTTTTAACTAACAGAAGCTTATATATAGAAGGAGAAAAAGTTAAACTTGCTTTATATTTTTTGCCTTTTCAGGGTGAGGTTAAGTTAACCCCTGAAGAAATAAAGAAATACTATCAAGAGAATTTAGAAAGATTTAAACAGCCTTTTAGAGTAAAATTGAGAAGAATAGCTATTTTTGGTGAGGGTCAAAATTCTTTAACTCAGGCTCAAAAAACAAAAGAGCAAATTAAAAGGATAAAAGATTTTGAAAAGTTTGGAATAAAAAAAGGAGAGTGGTTTGAAGAACAAGCTTTACCTCAAGAAATTAGAGAGCTTTTAAAAAAAACTCAGGCAGGAGAAATCATTGGTCCTATTAAAATAGGAACTAACTACTTTATTTTAGGAGTGGAAGAAGTTAAACCTGAGAGAGTTTTAAGTTTAAAGGAAGTAGAATCAGAAATAAAAAAAGAACTTCTTTCTGAAAAGATTAAAAATTTTACAAAAGCTAAAGCTAATGCTATATACCAAGAGATAATAAAGGAAAATGGACTGAGAAACTGGGCTAAAAAACATCAAATTCAACTTACAGAAACAAATTTTCTTGATAAAGAAGAAGTTAAAAAACTTGTAGGATTTACAGAGGTGGTTTCTAAGATTTTGCAAACCAATAAGGGAAGCTTTTTAGCTCCTTTGGAAACTTCTAAAGGGATAGTTTTTGTTGAGGTAATAGATAAAAAACCTCCTAAAAATCTTTCTTTTGAAGAGGCTAAGGAAAAGGTAAAGGAAGATTACCTTAATATTAAGGGTAAAGAATTGTGTGAAAGTAAGATTAAAAATCTTAGCTCTAATCAAAATCTTATCCTCAATTTGGAGGAGCTAAAAAAAGAGGGTTTCCAGATTAAGCCTTACAGAATTTTAAGAAAGGAAATAAGCAAAGTCTTTTCCCCAGCAGTTTTTAAAGAAATTTCTGCTCTCGGAATCAAGGGAATTACTAAAAATTATTTTTGGGAAGGTGAAGAAGTAAAGATTTTTTTATTAAAAGAAGTTTATCCTCCAGAAAAGAAAACTTATTCTTCTGAAGAACAGGAATTTACTAGTTCGCAACTTTTGGAAGAAAAACGGAAGCTTTTTTTGTATCACTGGTATCAAGAACTTAGAAAAAAAGCTCAGGTTAAAGTTTCTCCAGAATTTGAGAAATTATAAAATGAAAACTTTGATTTTTTATTAACAAGGGGGTAGTATGCCTAAGCGCACTGATATAAAAAAGATTTTAATTATAGGTTCTGGTCCTATAGTGATTGGACAAGCTTGTGAATTTGATTATTCAGGAAGCCAAGCTTGTAAGGCTTTAAAAGAAGAAGGTTATAAAGTAATTCTGGTTAATTCTAATCCTGCAACTATTATGACCGACCCTGAAATGGCAGATATAACTTACATAGAACCTTTAGTTCCTGAGGTGTTAGAATATATTATTAAAGAAGAAAGACCAGACGCTCTTTTGCCTACACTTGGAGGTCAAACAGGTCTTAATCTTGCTTTTGCTTTAGCTAAGAAAGGAATTTTGGAAAAATACGGAGTAGAACTTATAGGAGCAAAAGAATCTGCTATAGAAAAGGCTGAAAGTAGAGAAAAGTTTAAAGAGGCTATGGCTAAAATTGGTTTAAAAGTTCCTAAAAGTGTAATTGTTCATTCTCTTACTGAGGCTGAAAAAGCAGTAAAAGAAATTGGTTTTCCGGTAATAGTAAGGCCAAGTTTTACTTTAGGAGGAACTGGTGGGGGAGTAGCTTTTAATATTGAAGAACTTAGAGAAATTGTAAGTGCAGGGCTTGAAGCTTCTTTAATTCATCAAGTAATGCTTGAAGAATCAGTTTTAGGATGGAAAGAGTTTGAGCTTGAAGTTATGAGAGACTTTAAAGACAATGTAGTAATTATTTGTTCTATAGAAAATTTTGACCCTATGGGGGTACATACAGGAGATTCTATAACAGTAGCACCTGCTCAAACTTTAACAGACAAAGAATATCAAAAAATGAGAACCGCTGCTCAAGCTATTATAAGAGAAATAGGAGTAGATACAGGAGGTTCTAACATTCAATTTGCTATAAATCCTAAAACCGGAGAAATGGTAGTTATTGAGATGAATCCTCGCGTTTCAAGATCTTCAGCCTTAGCCAGCAAAGCAACTGGCTATCCTATAGCCAAAATTGCAGCTAAATTAGCCGTAGGTTATACTTTAGATGAACTTCCTAATGACATTACTAAGGAAACTAAAGCAGCTTTTGAACCAACTATTGACTATGTGGTAGTAAAAATTCCCCGTTTTACTTTTGAAAAGTTTCCAGAGTGTAAAGACGAGATTACTACTTCTATGAGATCTGTAGGAGAAACTATGGCTATAGGAAGAACCTTTAAAGAAGCTTTGCAAAAAGCTATTTACGGTTTGGAAATAGGAAGGTACGGCTTTGGAGCCGATGGAAAAAGTCCCTCAGACCAGGGTATAGTATTATCTAAAGAACTTATAAGAGAAAAACTACTAAGACCTAACAGTCAAAGACTTTTTTACATAAGAGAAGCTTTTAAGGCTAATTTTAGTATAGAAGAGATTTATCAATTAACTTTTATAGACCCCTGGTTTTTGTATCATCTTAAAGAAATTTTTGAAAAAAGTGAGGAAGTAAAAGGTAAAAAGTTAGAAGAACTTTCAGCAGAAGAGTTATTAGAATTAAAACAGATGGGGTTTTCAGACTTCCAAATAGGATTTTTAACTGGAAGAAAAGAAGAAGAAGTAAGGGAATATAGAAAACGGCTCAAGGTAAAGCCAGTTTTTAAGCTTATTGATACTTGTGCTGCTGAGTTTGAGGCTTATACACCTTATTTTTATTCTACTTATGAAGTAGAAAACGAGTCTCGTGCAAAAACAGGTAAAAAGAAAGTATTGATAATAGGAGGGGGGCCTAATAGAATTGGACAAGGTATTGAGTTTGATTACTGTTGTGTTCATGCCTCTTTAGCTTTAAAAGAGAGGGGAATTGAAGCTATTATGGTGAATTCTAATCCTGAAACCGTTTCCACTGATTATGATGTTTCTACTCGTCTTTACTTTGAACCCCTAACTTTGGAACATATTTTAAATATTTATGAAGAGGAAGAACCTGAAGGAGTAATTGTTCAGTTTGGAGGTCAAACTCCTCTTAATTTAGCTATGCCTCTTTTTAGGCAAGGAGTAAAGATATTAGGAACTTCTCCTTTAAATATTGACCGTGCAGAAGACCGAGAAAAGTTTGCTGAGCTTCTTGATAAATTAGGTTTAAAAAAACCTCCTGCAGGAGCAGCATACAGTTTAGAAGAAGCTTTAAGAGTTGCTCAAAAAATTGGTTATCCTCTTTTAGTCCGCCCTTCTTATGTTCTAGGAGGAAGGGCTATGAGAATTATTTATCATGAAAGAGAACTCAAAGAGTTTATAGAAACTGCTGTAAAAATAAATCCGGAGTATCCAGTTTTAATTGATAAATTTTTAGAAGATGCTATGGAAATAGATGTAGATGCTATTAGTGATGGAGAAACTGTGATAGTTGCAGGTATTATGGAACATATTGAAGAAGCAGGTATTCATTCCGGAGACTCGGCTTGTTTTTTACCTCCAGTTCACATTCCAGATAGGCTAATTAAAGAAATAAAAGAAGCAACTATTGCTCTTGCTAAAGAATTAGAAGTTTTGGGACTTATAAATATTCAATTTGCCATAAAAGATAATGAATTGTATATTTTAGAAGTTAATCCTCGGGCCTCAAGAACTGTTCCTTTTGTTTCTAAAGCCATAGGAGTTCCTTTAGCTAAATTAGCCACCTTTATAATGCTTGGAGACTCTTTAAAAAAGTTAGGATTTACTAAAGAGATAATCCCTCCTTATTATTCAGTAAAAGAAGTAGTTTTTCCCTTTAAAAGATTTCCTGGAGCTGATGTAATTCTTGGTCCAGAAATGAAGTCTACCGGTGAAGTTATGGGAATTGACTGGGACCCTGCTTTAGCTTACGCAAAAGCACAACTTGCAGTTGGAATGAGACTTCCGCTTTCTGGAACAGTATTTATTTCTCTTAAAGACGAAGATAAACCTCATGGAATAGAAATAGCTAAAAAATTAAAAGAAATGGGCTTTAATCTCGTTGGTACTCAAGGAACAAGCGAATTTTTATCTTCTTACGGTATAACAGTTAAAGTAGTTCCCAAAATTTCAGATGGCTACAGGCCTAATGTGCTTGACCTTTTAAAAAACAGAGAAATTCATCTGGTAATAAATACCGCTAAAGGGAAAGTAAGTAAACTAGATGCTTATCTGATAAGAAGATATGCTATGGAACTAGATATTCCCTATACTACCACTCTTGCTGGTGCAAAAGCTGTGGTGGAAAGCATTTTTAAACTAAAAGAAAAAAAATTTACTTTTTCTTCTTTACAGAAATATTATTCTTATTTGGATTACAGTTTTTATCAAAGTTGACACAATTTTAATTTATTACCTAGAAGATAGAGCTAAGTCTATTAACTTTTGAATAAGAGCTTCAAATGAGTATCCAGCTACTTTAGCTGCTAAAGGTAAAAGACTGGTTTCAGTCATACCAGGAATAGTATTAGTTTCAAGAACATAAATTTCATTTTTTACAAGAATCATATCGGTACGACTGTAGTGTCTGAGTTTTAAAGCTTTATGAGCTCTGAGTCCATAATTTTGAGCTTTTTCAGTTAGAAAGGGAGGAAGTTCAGCAGGACATATTTCTTTAGCCAATCCAGGAGTATACTTAGTTTTGTAATCAAAAAATTCTGCACCTTCGGGAATAATTTCTACTACAGGAAGGGGTTTATCATCCAAAATACCTACTGTTATTTCTCTTCCTTTCAAATACTTTTCTACTAAAAATTCTTTATCTAGTTCCCAAACTTTTTCTAAGGCTTCTTTTAGTTTTTTTTCCTCCTTGACTATACTTAGTCCTATACTTGAACCTTGAGTTGCTGGTTTCACTACCACGGGATATTCTAGTTTTTTAGCAAATTCTTTTATCTCTTCAAAAGGAGTTTTTTTTTCAAAAAGCTTTCCTTCTGGAACAGGCAGTCCTGCCAATTTGTAAAGCTCTTTTGAAATACCTTTGTGCATTGCTAAAGCACTTCCTAATACTCCTGCTCCTTGATAGGGAAGTCCTAAAGAATCAAGAAAACCTTGTAAGGTTCCGTCTTCCCCTCCAGGACCGTGCACTACAAGAAAAGCACAATCAAATTCTTTAGCCTTTTTAGCAACCTCAACTAAATCTTTGGCAGGATCTAAAACCACTACTTTATGCCCTAATCTTTCTAAAGCCTCTTTGACTGCTTTAGCTCCTTTTAAAGATACTTCTCTTTCAGAAGAAGTACCACCTGCCAGAAGAACTATTTTCAAAGAACTTTTTGAACACATCTTTAACCTCCTTTATTTTTCTTAATTCTAAAATTTTTTCAGGCCCGAAAGAAAGTTTTCTAAAAACCCTTCTTTCAATAAGCTTAGTAAGTTCCTCCAAATAATGCATTCTAATCCAAGCCTTTAAATTTCTCTGACCATATCTGATTTTTAAGTCATGAAATCTTTCTTTTAAAGAAACTATCTCTTCATGTTTAACTCTTTTGTCAGCATAGTATACAATTTCTTCTTCCGTTATAGAGGCATTAGGATGAGAAGGTTTGTAATAAATATGATGCAGCACTATGTTTCCTATTTTTTCGTACCCCAAGTTCTTCAAAAAATAATAACCTTCTAAAGCGTGATTTCCTCCATAAATAAGAGTGTGATATTTTTTTACATCATGAAGAAGTGCTCCTGCTATAAGAAGAGGAAGGTCAAGTTCAACCCCTTTTTCTTTTAAAGAATATCCTAAAAAAAGAGAAATTAAAGCTACCTTCTCAGAATGAAGCACTATGTGATAAGGAACTTGTTCTTTTTCCAAAATAAAATAAATCTTTTCTAAAGTTAGTATCATTGTTTAATTAAAATTTTTTAATATTAAAATTAATAGAAGGTAATAAGAAGGGGACGAAAAAAGAACCCCATCTATTCGGTCAAGTAATCCTCCGTGTCCTGGAATTATTTTTCCTGAATCTTTTTTTCCTGCCACTCTTTTTAAAGCAGATTCAAAGAGGTCTCCCATAGAGCCTGTTAAGGATAAAATAAAAGCTGTTAAAAAAGTTATATAAGGAGAGGCAAAAAGCTTAAACCAGATATTTAAAAGAAAAGCTACAATTAAAGCAAAAATAAGGCCTCCTAGAAAACCTTCTAATGTTTTTTTAGGAGAAATAGAAGAAAAAAAAGGGTTTCTTCCAAATTTTTTTCCAACCAAATAAGCTCCGGTGTCGTTTCCAAAAACTACAGTAAAAAAGTATATTAAATAATGTCTTCCAAAAGATTGTAATAATTCCCATATGGAAAAAAAGCCTAAAAAAAGAAAAAATAAACCAACTATTGAAGAAAAAAAGAAAGACCAAAAAAAGTTTTTTTCAAACTGAAAAAGAAAAAAAAGGAAAGAAAAAAAGAAAAAAAAATAAAAAATTGAAAGTAAACTAGGAGAAAAAAGGAAAGCAAAAAGCAAGCCAGAAATTAACAAACTATTTCCTAAAAGACAAAGTGAAATAGGATAGTTATACAAATTACTCCACTCATAGAAACATACAAACGCAGTTAATAAAATTAAAAATCCTAAAATATAAAGAGGAGCTTTTAGTAAAGTTATTATTAAAAGAGGATAAAGAAAAATAGCAGAAGCTACTCTTTTAAAATTCATAAACTTTACCAAATTTTCTTATTCTTTTCTGATAAGAGAGCAAGGCTTTTAAATATTCTTCTTCGGTAAACTCTGGCCAGCAAACTTCCGTAAAGTAAAATTCAGTATAAGCAGATTGGAAAATTAAAAAATTTGAAATTCTCATTTCTCCACTTGTCCGAATAAGAAGATCAGGGTCTGGAAGGTTTTTAGTGTATAAAAATTTCCTAAAGATCTCTTCATTAATTTCAAAAGGTTCTATTTCATTTTTTTTAACTTTTTCAGCTATTTGTTTTGTTGCTTTTAAAATTTCAGCTCGTCCTCCGTAACTTAAAGCCATGCAAAGAATTAACCGGTTGTATTTTTCTGTAGCTTTTTCTACAAATTCAAGTTTTTCTTGGATATCTTTAGGAAAATCCTCTTTATCTCCTATTACTCTGAAATTAATTTCTTTTTCTTTTAAGTTTTTTAACTCACTATCTAAGTAGTTTTTCAAAAGTTCAAAAAGTGCTGTAACTTCTTCCTTAGGTCGTTCCCAATTTTCTTTAGAAAAGGCAAAAAGAGTTAAAACTGGTATACCAAGTTCCCAAGTCTTATTAATAATTTTTTTAGCTACTTCTACTCCTCTTTGGTGCCCAAATATACGAGGTAACCCCTGTTTTTTTGCCCACCTACCATTGCCATCCATAATAATTGCTACATGCTTAGGAAGTTTAAAGGGATCTAAAATCATGATGTTAAAATTTTGTTAAAAAGTAAGTATTTCTTTTTCTTTTTCTTCTAAAATTTTATCTATTTTTTTTATATACTCATCGGTTAATTTCTGAATTTTTTTTTCTATATGAATATAATCATCTTCAGATATTTCTCCCTTTTTTTTAGCTGCTTTAAGTTTTTCCAAAAGATCTCTTCTAATATTTCTTATAGCTACTCGGCTTTCTTCAGACATTTTTCCAACGATTTTAACTAATTCTTTTCTTCTTTCTTCAGTAAGAGGAGGAACTACAAGTTTTATAGTTTTCCCATCACTAGTTGGAGTTAAACCTAAATCAGACTTTAAAATAGCTTTTTCAATTTCTTTTAATAAACTTGCTTCCCACGGTTGAATAACTATAATTTTTCCTTCTATTACATTTACCGTAGCAAGTTGTGGAATACTTAACTTAGTTCCATAATAATCTATTTTAATGCTTTCTAAAAGACTTATAGAAGCCCTTGAGGTTCTTATACGTGAAAATTCTTCTTTTAAATTATTAAGAGTCTTTTCCATCCTTTTTTTTCCATCTTCTAAAAGTTGGTCCACTTTTTCCTTCACCCCCTTTACAACTTTTCTAAAGAATTTTTAATTTTTTACTAAAGTTCCTACTTTTTCTCCCAAAACAGCTTTTTTGATGTTGCCAAAATGAAGAAGATTAAAAACTAAAATTGGCAAGTTATGAGTTTTAGCTAAAGAAAAAGCAGTTGCATCCATTACTTTTAGATCTTTTTGCAAAACTTCAGAAAAAGTGATTTCGTCGTATTTTTTAGCTGTAACATCTTTTAAAGGATCTTTATCATATACTCCTTCAACCTTTGTTGCTTTAAAAAGAATTTCAGCTTTTATTTCTAGAGCTCTAAGAGTAGCAGCTGTATCAGTAGTGAAAAAAGGATTACCAGTTCCGCAGGCTAAAATAACTATTCGTCCCTTTTCTAGGTGTCTTATAGCCTTTTCTCTTATATAAGGTTCAGCAACTTTAATAACTTCCAAAGCAGAAAGTACTCTGCAAGGTACTCCTTGCATTTCTAAAGCATCTTGTAAAGCTAAGGCATTTATTAAAGTTGCCAGCATTCCCATATAATCTGCTCTTGCTCTATCAATACCTAGTTGTTCTCCTACAACTCCTCTAAATATATTCCCTCCGCCCATCACTACCGCAAGTTCCACACCTAAATTGTGAACCTCCTTAAGTTCACAGGCAACTTGATTAATAATTTGTGGATCAATTCCAAATGGTTTTTCCCCTAAAAGTGCTTCTCCTGAAACTTTTAAAAGAATTCGCTTATACTTAAGTTTTATCCCAAGTTTTTATTCTCCTATCTGAAATCTGCAAAATCTTTTAATCACAATTTTTTCTCCAGTTTTAGCAATAAGTTCATTTAAAAGGTCTTGAATTGTAATTTCTGGATTTTTAATAAAAGCCTGTTCTAATAGTACATTTTCTTTGTAAAATTTTTCCAATTTACCCTCTATAATTTTAGAAATTACATGCTCGGGTTTTCCAGCTTCTTTAAGTTGTTCCTCATAAATTTTTTTTTCTCTTTCCAAAATTTCTGAAGGAACTTCTTCTCTTTTTATACAAATAGGATTAGTAGCCGCAATTTGCATAGCAAGATTATAAGCAAATTCTTGAAAATCAGGGGTTCTAGCTACGAAATCTGTTTCACAATTGACTTCTACCAAAACTCCTATTTTTTTATTAGCATGAATATAAGCAGAAATAACTCCTTCTTTAGCTTCTTTGGCAGCTCTTTTGGTAGCAATAGCTAACCCTTTTTTTCTTAAAATATCTATAGCTTTTTCTATATCTCCTTCTGCTTCCTCTAAAGCCTTTTTACAATCACTAAAACCAGCAGCAGTTCTAGCCCTCAATTCTTTTATAAGATCTAAATCTACCTTTGTCATCTCTTCCCCCTGTGTCTAACCAATTTTTTTTAACTTTTATTCTCTTTCTAAAAGCCTAGAAGCTTCAGTTTCAATTTTTTCTTCTCTTTCTTCTTCAGCTAAAATTTCTTGTAAAATAGATTCTACACTTTCTTCAGGTTTACCAATTTCTTCTTCCACAAGAAGCTCTTTATCAGTTTGAGCAGCAACTTTTTCTTTATAGATCTCCATTCCTTCTAAACAAGCATCAGCAATCTTACTAGTAATCAGTTTTATAGCTCTTATTGCATCGTCGTTACCAGGAATTATGTAATCAATTAAATCCGGGTCACAGTTAGTATCTACTATAGCCACTATAGGAATACCAAGTTTTCTTGCTTCCTTTACAGCAATCTCTTCGTACACAGGGTCAACTATGTAAAGGGCTTGAGGAAGACTCTCCATATGCTTAATCCCTCCCAAGTTTTTTTCTAACTTTATTTTCAGCCGTTCAAGTCTTAGTCTTTCCTTTTTTGGAAATCTTTCTATAGTTCCATCTTCAAACCAACTCTCAATTTTTTTAAGTTTTTCTATACCTTGTTTGATAGTTCTAAAATTAGTTAAGGTACCTCCTAACCAACGATAATTAACATAATACATTCCACACCTTTCTGCTTCTTCTTTAATAGTTTCTTGAGCTTGTTTTTTAGTTCCTACAAATAGAACTTTTCCTCCATTAGCAGTTAAGTTAACTATAAACTCATAAGCAATTTCAAAATACTTAAGGGTTTGTTGGAGATCAATAATGTGAATTCCATTTCTTTCACCAAAAATAAAAGGTTTCATTTTAGGATTCCATCTTCGTGTTTGATGCCCAAAGTGAACTCCAGATTCCAAAAGTTGTTTCATAGTAATGTGAGACATAAGAAAGTTACCTCCTTTTGAGTTTTTTTTCTTCCATCTAAGGCGGACTTAAACCTCAAGACCTTTTCTTTTAAAATAAGAAAAGGCACCCATTTTTTTCCTTAGATGTGTTTTTTTTGTTTTCTAAAACTTAAACTACTTTTTATTTTTTTCAAGAATGTATTGACTTCGGATAATTTTAAAATAGTTGCAGTTTTTCTCATTTTACAAGCTATAATTTTGTTGCGAACAATATGTAAGCTTAAAAGTTCTTTCCTTTACTTCTTTAGCATGCTGTTTCTGTGGAAACTAGCTTTTGTAGTAATAAGTTTTAAAATTAAATTGGAAATTTTTAATTCTTTTTAAAAACTTATAAAAAATTTATTGCTTATTTTTAATTTTGTATTATCTTTAAGTTCTAGTTTTTAATAATTATATTCAAAAAGGAGGGTAATTATGAAAAAATTAACATTTATTTTTATTTTGTTACTTTTGCTTTTTTTTCTTGGAAAGTTTGAAAGCTGGGCACTGGAAGTAAACGAAAAAATTTCTTTAGAAGGAGGTTTTACTGGGGTTTATCAATGGTTAAATCATTCTACAGGAAATTTTAAAAATAAAAACAGAGGTTCGGGAATGATAGACTTGGGGATAGCTTTGAAACTTAATGATAGAGATGAGTTTTATGTCTTGGGAAGTTTTGGAAGCGGAAACGGTTTAAAAAATGTTTCTCCTTTTTTACTATCTCCTAATGCAGATGATTTAGAAGATGATGTTAGAAATATAAATGGTCATAGAAAACAAGATAATATCTTGGAACTTTGGTATGCTCATACTTTCAAGTTTAATAATGACACTTTTTTAAAAATTACTGCAGGTATTATTGATGCCACGGTTTATATAGATGATAATCGTTTTGCTAATAATGAAATAACTCAATTTATGAATGAGGTATTCGTAAACACTCCTCTTTCTACTCCTCCAAGTTACGATTTAGGAGTGGTTGCTGAATTGGTAAAAAAAGCTTTGAGTATAAAAGTTTTAAGTATGAGCACTAAAAATCCCGATTTGCAAACAAGAGGAAAAGAGGGCGTGTTTTATAAGTATCATGCTTTGCAATTAGGATACAGATTAGAAAGTAAGCTTGGAGAGGGTAACTATAGAATTTACGGTTTTTTAACTAGTAAAGACTTTCCTAAATGGGATAATGAGAGGAAAAAAGAAAGTCTTAAAGGGATAGGAATATCTTTAGACCAAGATTTAGGAATTTTTAAAAATCCTTTAGATAAAGAACCTTGGGGAATTTTTATTAGAATTGGCTGGCAAGAAGATAAAGCTATAGGTGCAAGTTATAAAAATTTAGTTTCTGGAGGACTTAGAATTCCTTTCTGCTTCTGGGGAAAAAGTGGTAACGAATTAGGCTTTGGATATGCTTACTTAGAGGGAGCTAACAAGGGAGAAATTCTACATACCCACTCTGCAGAATTTTATTTAAAATTTAAATTATTTGAATACGAAAAAAAGTTAAACTCTGATTTAACCTTAGATTTTCAATACCTTAAAGACCGTATCAAAGGTGTAGAGACAAAACCAAGTTTTTCAAATGAAGGATTTATATTT